>NZ_JBEOPJ010000005.1:0-287355 GCF_040309945.1 Shewanella sp. AC34-MNA-CIBAN-0136
GGCGGAGCGGACGGGACTCGAACCCGCGACCCCCGGCGTGACAGGCCGGTATTCTAACCAACTGAACTACCGCTCCACACAAGTGCGATGAATAATAAAGTTGTGATAATTAATCGTCAACAGTTTTTTAATTGTTTTCGCTCATTTAGTTAAAAAATGTACAATTATCAAGTTTTAGTACAAAAACCACTCACTTCAGTGGCTTAGTTTTTATCATCTGGCATACTCAAATCAATATCATCTAAGTCGACGCTTTCTAGAATACTGTCTTTAGGTTTATCTTCATTTACTGGATTTTGCTTTAACCTTTCTTCCGCCGCAGCCATCGCCTTTGCCAGCGTTTGTTTTTTACGCCATATAACCAAACCAATAATACCAACGAAAAAAAGTATGCCATTAATGGTAATAATCCAGAACATCGCATCGTCTTTAGCGACTTTCTCTTCAATTTCTGCTTGAATGGCCGCTTTTTCAGCAAGTTCTTCAACTGTTGGGACTGGAGCTGGGGGCTCTACTAAATTAAAAAACATTTCAGGTAAATTGAGCACAATTTCTCGGCCATCAACCGTAGTAGAAACCACACTGCCTTTAACACGATAACTGCCAAACTCAGTCACTTTAGGTAAGTATAGAATTTGATCTGCACTGGTCATGGTTTGCAAGGTAATAGGCAGCAACAACCCAGCAGGGCCGACTAAGTCAAACTCAAAATGAGTTTCTGCTAATTTCACCACAGATTCATCAACCGTTAACTGTATCTGCCATATGCCTTTTAATGGATCGCTATTGGGTACCATTTTGACTTTGATTGGTTGTGGCAAGAGCTCAAACGGCATCACATATTCACGCTCAAAGACATTATTTCGTGCAGTGACATTGAGTACATAATGACCGGTAGGTTGTTGTAAATTATGGCTTCCGGTAAAGATGCCATCGTCAGGTGTTTCGTCCAACAATTCACCATTGTCTTTATAAGCACCAACAATAATGGTACCCGTTGCGAAATTGTCGTCAGTTGGAAGATGCGCACTGGTAAAACGTGCAGTCCATTCGACCATATACTCCAAACCCGGCATTCTCATGGTTAAATTATCACCCAAGAGTCTTGCTGTAACTTTTAACCTTTCACCCTGATAAAGTGGTTGCGGTAATGGTTGCACAGCAATGTCTAATGCAGAGATTTTTTGTATTGTCGATCCTTCAACCACACTGCCTAATAACTGCCAAGGCCCTGGCATCGGTTTTTCGATATAAATCATATCGGCAGCAATACCATCTACCCATTTTACCGTTTGAGGATGACGATTTGAGTACCATTTGCTGCCATCAGGTAAAATCACCACGACAGGCGCAGAACCATAGCTTCGTTGGATAACTAACGTTAAATGATCAACCATATAATCGATTCGAAAACGATTTTTAAGTTCTGCTGCTTGCGATGCATTGACCATTGCAGCTTGGGCATTAGGTTGCCAAGCAAAGATAAGACTCAGCAACAATAAACATGAAATAGCAAGATAACCGGCGCGAGTGGCACTCATAAAGGTTGGTTTACCCTCTCCAGAGACATTTACCTGACTTCGCAATGAGATCAAGTCGTTGTTCGTGTAATAGTATTTCATCGGCTGATGCACCAACGACTTTAAGATTAAACGCCGCCGGATCGATATTTTTAATTCCGCCACCTTCTTGACCCGCTTTTTCATTGGACAAATTAAACTTAATTTGTCCACCTGTCATGATTAAGTAAACATCAGCAAGAATTTCCGCATCGAGTAATGCGCCGTGATAAGTACGGCGGCCATTATCGATACCATAACGTCGACACAATGCATCTAGATTGTTTTTTTGGCCTGGATGCAGACGTTTTGCAATGGCTAAACTGTCGAGGATACTGCAAATCTCTTTGGTTTTAGGCCCAATTGGATTGAGTTTTGAAAACTCATGGTCCATAAAGCTCACGTCGAAGTTGGCGTTATGAGCGACAATTTCAGCGCCATCGATAAAATCGATAAAATCTTTGGCTATTTGATGAAAACGCGGTTCGTTGGCAACACGGTCATTGGTAATACCGTGAACTTGAATTGCCTCTTCATCAATCGCTTGACCAGGATTAATATATTGGTGATACGTTCGACCTGTTAAGCGACGATTAATCACTTCAACACAACCAATTTCAATAATGCGATGGCCCACATAAATCGGTCCACCCGCTTGGTTCATACCGGTAGTTTCGGTATCGAGGATCACTTGACGACTTGCACTAGAAATAATGTTCATATTTTTTACTCATTCAGCCCTCGCCTTTGTATAAATTGAGTATACTGGCGCGAATATTTCGCTATGGTAACAACTTGATGGCCGAACTCAAACAGCTGTATATTTTTACTGATGGCTCTTGCTTAGGAAATCCAGGACCTGGCGGTTATGGCGTGGTAATGAAATATAAACATCAGCAACATGAAATCGCCGATGGATTCTCATTAACAACCAATAATCGTATGGAACTTTTAGCCCCAATTATCGCGTTAGAAACCTTATACGAACCCTGTAATATTATTTTAACCAGCGATAGCCAGTATATGCGCCAAGGTATTATGACTTGGATCCATGGTTGGAAGAAAAAGGGCTGGATAACCTCAACTAAACAACCAGTTAAAAATGTCGATTTATGGAAGCGTCTAGATGCGGTAAGTCAATTACACAAGATCGACTGGCACTGGGTAAAAGGCCATGCCGGCCACATTGAAAATGAACGTTGTGATGTATTAGCACGCAAAGCGGCTGAAGCTAAGCCTCGACAAGCTGATACAGGTTATAACCCAGAATAGTGAGGTCATCGCTATTTAACTCTAGCTCGGGATAATCACTGGTTATCAAAAAGTCCTTTGCTACGCTAACGGGGTGCATTGACTTGCAATAAGCTAGATATTACCGCTTCAATCAGCCCTGGTAGCAAAAGTAATATTTTGCTATGAAATAGCTCAACTCTTCTGATTTTGGCTTACGGACCTCATCTCTTAAAACGAGTTGAGGTTACTTTTTATGATTTTGAATTGTTTAATGTCTGGGTCTCAATACTCGGAGTGTGAGTTAACCCGGTACGACCTGCCGATGGCGCCGTTGACCAGTTAGGCGCTTTGACCTTCGACTTATCTTTAATCGGTGTAAGTGGCGTCGTCATTTTTCGAGCCACGATTAAGTAAACACTGCCAGTACTAGGTAGCCAGTTGGCGATACTTTTTTGCCACAATGGTGCTTGTTGAGGTTTGCTCGGTTGATTAGGCGTGTTGACTCCGCGGTGCCCTAATAACGAATGGTACATTAACCGTTCATCTGCTAGTACTTTATATCCCAGTAACCCAAGCCAATCTTTAACTCTTGATGGCATAAAAAACTGCCCGTTCCAAGGTAACTGAGTTTGATATTTAGGCAATATTTTGCCTATAAAAGCCGGACTGATGGGATTAAAACCAACAATAAAAATATAACCACTGCTAATGAGCACTCTGTCGAACTCTCGTAAAATTTGATAAGGGTCTGATTCAAATTCTAAAGGAAAACAACTTAACACCGCATCAATTGCACTTTGCTGTACAGGTAAATGATGCGGATCGGCTTGAATACTCGCATCTGCACCATCATAAACAGAAAAATGCCGTGCTATGCTGCAATGTAAACTGTTTAACTGGCTACTTAACGCCCCTGCTTTAAGTAAATGATAGCCAAATATTCGCGGCCACCATGGGGCTAATTTTGCTTCAATCTCAGCTTGCAATAATTCACCAAAAGGTAAATCTTGCCAAATAAGGGGTTTTAACATGGAGCCCGCCAACGATTACTTTGCAAAAATGTCATATTCTCTCAACCCATCAACTTTACCATAGCTCATTTAATGTTCAGCTAACCATCATTGATACTTTTAGGATAACTTCACTTGAAGTTATTTAACGATATCCGTTACCCTAACAGATAGTCAATCATCACTCGAGTCAGATTATGCTTAACGTTCATACCATTCCAGCTTTTAATGACAACTACCTCTGGTTAATTCATCAAACAAGTAGCCTTGATGCTTATGTAGTTGACCCTGGCTGCGGCCAAAGTGTTATCGATTACCTAGCTACAACAGAACTTAATTTAGTCGGCATACTCATTACTCATCATCACAGCGACCATACCGGCGGTATAAAACAACTGCAACAGCACTTCAACAACCGTCTTATTGTTTATGGTCCGAGTAACGAACCTATCGATGGTTTAACCCATCCTTTAACCGTTTCATCGGATATAAATATTGAGATACCTCATTTAGGGCTTACCCAAGTGATGGCAGTTCCTGGGCATACTTTAGGTCATATTGCCTATTATATTGATGATAAATTATTTTGTGGCGATACCTTATTCAGTAGCGGATGTGGACGTTTATTCGAAGGCACACCGACACAAATGCTGCAATCGTTAACTATGCTGGCAAACTTACCCGACCAAACCCAAGTCTTTTGTGCTCATGAATACACACAATCCAATGTCGATTTCGCCTTACATGTCACACCAAATAATTCACAGTTGATTGATTATGCCCACAAAGTTGGCCAATTACGCTCACAAAACATACCAACGATACCTAGCACAATCGCGACAGAAAAAGCCATAAACCCGTTCCTACGTTGTCATCTAAATGAGACTCAAGTCGCAATATCAACAGAATACAAAATAACAAATATAGATGATATTCAGACATTTACATTGTTAAGGGAATGGAAAAATCAATTTTAGATTAACATGAAAACACTTTAATAAGACATGCCAAATAATTTAATCTACAATGCCAAACTGAACTAAAGCATGACCAAAAGAGTCTCATAGGCATTTGGTATGTTCGCCCTTTTTTTAACGCCCTGAGAACTTGAGGAAGTGTATCTTCAAATGAAAGCAAACTTGATTATTATAGCTGGCAGTATGCTGGCTATAACGGGGTGCCAGACACTCCATACTGCAGAGCCAAGTTCTGATAGTACAACCCACGCTGTTACAGCTAACGCTAAAAACAAAAAATCAGCGACCGTAACCCTTGATCAAATTGAAGAACAAGTTGCTCAAGTTAACGATTTATGGCTCATGATCGGCAATCAAATGCGCTTTCCTGTTGTCGATAATGCTTTAGTGGCTCAATACCGCCAATGGTACATCGAGAATCCTACGCATTTAGAAATCGTGACTCAACGTGCTCAGCCATATCTGTATTACATTGTCGAACAGTTAAAAAAGCGTAATTTACCTTTAGAGCTAGCATTGTTACCTATTGTTGAAAGTGGCTTTGATCCACTCGCCTATTCACCAAGTGATGCCTCGGGATTATGGCAATTAACCGCGCCAACGGCCATGTCGTTCGGTGTAAAGACAAATTGGTGGTATGACGGACGCCGTGATGTTGCCTCATCGACAAAAGCTGCTTTAGATTTAATGGAATACCTCTACGCCAAAATGGATCACAATTGGTTATATACCATTGCCGCTTATAACTCAGGTGAAGGTCGAATATTCAATGCAATAAAACATAACCAGGCCCGTGGAAAATCGACAGATTTCTGGTCACTATCGCTGCCTCGGGAAACAGCTCATTATGTGCCTCAGTTATTAGCATTGGCCGATGTCATTAAACATGCAGACAAGTACGGTATCAATTTAATCCCTATTGATAATTCACCTCAGATAGAGGTAGTCAATATTGAAAGCCAACTCGACATTAACTTAGCTGCTGATTTGGCTCAAATTGACATAAATGATTTAAAAGCGATTAATCCAGGTTTAAAGCGCTGGGCAACAGCCCCACAAGGTCCACATCAATTGATTGTACCTAGTGAAAAAGCGGCTTCCTTTAAACGAGCATTAGCCACTATTGAACCAAACTCCCGTATTAACTGGGTTCGGTATAAAATTAAATCTGGTGACAGCATCAGTGAAATTGCCGACCAATTTGAAACCACTGCAACATTAATAAGAAGCAGTAACGGTATTAAAGGCAATAATATTGTTGCTGGTCGTTTTTTAATTATTCCTGTTGCGGCAAAAGATCCCGATCTCGTCACCATGACCGCAGACCAAGTACTCGCGCGTAGAACCGTGGTTAAATCAAGCTCGAACAAGCAAGCTTATACCATTAAATCTGGTGATTCATTATGGAAGATAGCGCAGTCACAGCAAGTGACCGTCGCACAATTAATGAAGTGGAATAATCTTAAAAAACAATCCACGTTAGCCATCGGTAAATCATTAGTTATTTTTCCTAATGAAGTCGCCACTCTCACTGCAAGCAATGATAAAACGGTTAGCTATCGCGTACAATCAGGTGACTCTTTAGCGCGTATAGCACTTAAATATAAGGTTACCGTTGCAGAGTTAATCGAATGGAACAGTTTACAAAACAGTAAATTGATCCAACCAGGACAGATACTGAAATTGATTATGACCAATAGCTAGTTAGCTTTGCCAATAAGGCACAATTAATGAACAAAAGCTAAAATAGCTATTGGTATGAGTTAAACACTGAGTTAATTTCAATCATAAAAAAACGGACAAGTGAACACTTGTCCGTTTTTTTATGGCATAACATTCGCACTAATAAATCCACTGGTTCACAGTGTTCAATAATTTGATTAGGCTACCCATACTGTTATTACTGCACATTACTATCCACTTTTAGCCTAGATAACCTCGACTCGGGATAATAAACGGTTATCAAACAGTCCTTTGTCTCGCTAACTGTGTTGCATTGACTTGCAATAGGCTAGCTATTGCAAGTCAATGCGCCTTGTTAGCAAAACAAATGACAAGTTTGATATAAAATAAGCTAAATATTGTCATTTCGACTCACATATCCCACTTCTTACACCGAGTTGAGGTTAGTTAACGGCAAACCGTATAGCAGTAACAAAGCCGCTTTGAATAAGGCTGTAGTATTATTCATATAGAAGCACCTACAGCCCTTGTCATTAGTGGATGATTTAAATTCCAAGCTTCTTAAACAATCCTTCTTTTAGCTTTTCTTTAGCTTTATCAGCCTCATCTTTAAATTGGCCTTCCAATAATGCTTTGGTATCAATGCCAAACTTAGGCTCTTGGAATGTACCTTTGATAGTTAACGGAATGTCGATACCTTTCAGTGACTCATCAGCAGCTTCGCCTTGTCCTGATAATGACCCAACGACACTGGTTGTTAAGGTGTAATCCAACGCTTCGGTGGCAATGTTTGCTGTGCCTTTACCATTTAAGCGAATTAACGGTGAAGCCATCGCTAAATCAGGGTTAGTCACAACAGCATCTTTCATCGTGAAACTACCGGTCAAACTGGTAAAATCGGTTTTCAGCTCTTCTTTCTTATCTGCCGATAAATCACCTTTCAATTTTTGCTGCGCGCTACGGATCATCTGTGGAATGTTAACCCCATACAACGAGCCATCTGCTACTTCAAACTGACCCACTGCATTAAGATTGTTTTTTAGATTATCAGCAATCAAACTGGCACCGCTGCCTTTAACTTCAAAACTCGCTGTTCCAGAAAGTAAATCCACTTCAGCAGCATCGATTAATAACGGACGAATTTGCACACCAGTTAACTTTTTATCAAACACATAAGTTGGTACCGCTTTACGACCATCAAGCTTAGCGCTAAGTGCTAGCTTACCTTCATATAAATCGGCAGTCAGCGACGATAACGTTAATACACCTTTATTTATGGCCATTTTCATTTGCCAATTTTGCGTTAACATATTACTGACTTTAATTGATTTAGCGGTTAAGTTTAGAGTTAAATCTATACTCTTTAATGCCGATAAATCAGGTTCTTGAGTTGACGAAGTTTCAGATGTTGCCTCAGTCTCTTTCGCATCGCCTTCTTGCTTTGGCAGTAATGCATCGACATCAATATCGCCAACATCAAGATTCATCGCAATTTTAGGAATGCTATTACCATAATTAATCTTAATATCGCCAGTGGCAGCTAAGTCCATAGCTGACATTTTAGTCAATTGCAGCTCAATGGTTTTGGCATCTAATGCCATCGTCATTTGTGTACTCAGCTCTGCGGTAATCGCTTTGCCTGGCAAGCTATCGCCTTGGGCTTTATGCACCATGTCAAAATCATTAATCGTGACATTCTGCAATGCTTGGTCGACTTTAACGTTGCCTTGCCCAGATGACGCTAACTGCATATCAGGCAGTGTCGCTGAAAACTCGTAAGCAAAATCAGCGAATTGTCCTAGGCTGAACTGTCCTAAAGTAAAACTTTTTAGACTGAAGGTTTGAGTCGTATTGCTGGCCATATCAATAATATTGATATTCGTATTGGTAAGTTCAATGCCGCCAATATCTAAGGTCTGTAAAGACATCGCTTCTGAATTGCTTGAAGTTGATTGTGGTTTTTCTGCCGATGTTTCAGCAGTCAAACCATCAAAACTGGTCTTGCCGTCTTTTTGAGTGACTAAGTTGAGTGTTAAGCCATCAAGCTTTAATAAATCAACTTCAATTTGTTGGCTAAATAATGGCATCAACGCCACATTAGCCACTGCCTCATTAACATCAAGCATCGAAGCTGGGGTAAACCCATTTGGGTTCGATAACGAAATGCCCCCAAGCTTGATGCCTAAAGATGGAAACACGCTCCAACTTAAATCTTGGCTGATTTGTAAATCACGGCCAGTTTGATTTTTTACCGCATCGACAATTTGCGGTTTAAAATTATTTAAATCGAAAAACATTGTGAGGTAGACAGTTACACCTATCACTAACGTTAGCACTATTGCTAACAACCACTTTATTAGTTTCATTTTTGCTTCCTTGTCTGTCGCTATTTTAAGTTAAAATAGCTAAATCCAGTGCCTGCCTACTGACAGCAACACCATTTAAATCTGCGTAGATCATCATTCCAGGAGAAATACTGATGCCAGCAATCTCAATTGTGACATTGACCTCTCCTACGCCTTTTTTGTCAGTTTTAATGGGATTAGCGCCTAAAGCTTGCACACCAATTAACATGGTGTTAATGGTTCCAGCGTCACGAATACAACCATTAATGATAATACCTTCCCAACCATTGTCACATGCACTTAAGGCTATCATGTCGCCAAGCAATGCACGTCTTGTTGAGCCACCTCCGTCAACAACCAATACTTTACCGTGACCCTTTTTAGCTAATTCAGATTTTACTTTTGAATTGTCTTCAAAACATTTAACGGTCACGACTTCACCATAGAATATCGATTTTGCGCCGAATGCTTTCCATGGATTTGACAACAACGTCAATTGTTCAGGGTAGTGATCAAATAAGTCTGGCAATAGATCTAACATGACTCCTCCTTGTAGATCAAAATCTTAGGTTACCGAGAATGAGTATATTCAACAAGTATTGTTAACGATATATTATTACACTCAAAAAGTACCGTTAACTTAGTATATCAACATACCCACAAATCAAGTTAAAGAGTGACTTATTCAATAAAAATGAATATAATTTATAAAAATAACGTAAAAAATCATACTTATGAGTGAAGATTTAAATTTACAGAAAATGATGGATGCGTTTGATGAGTTAGACTTCGAACAACGCACTACCACAAACCTTGAAAATGCCCGTAATAAGCAGCAAATGACAGCGTATATTGACTCGTTGGATTTCAGTTTGCGCCGTTTATTAATCTTGCAAGACACGGTCAATACTATTGTTGAGCAGAAACAAGTAAACCTGCTTAAACAAGAGCATATTCAAACTTATAAAACTAAGATAATTAACCTCTCACGCCAGTACAATATCTCATATCAAGATGTCATCAACATTATGGTGCAAATATCACACTAGTACTGCTGAAATAATTGAATCTATTTCTGAGAGAATAAGTAACCTCAACTTGAGTGAACAGGTGAAATAAATCGCTAAAATGGATTTATTTCAAGTCCGCTATCGCAAACTTGCGATGTATTTAACTCATAATGATTTTTTCATCAGTCAGTTACTATATCAATGACATGGCTATTTCAAGTGAAAACACCATCGATAGTAAGTTATAGAGTCTGTGAGATAAAGAGCTGTTTGGGCATCATTCATTATCTCGAACGGAAGCTAGTCAGGCTAATAGAACCAACCTGACTAACGGCGGGTTATTTTACTTTAAATTGGTCTACAAGCTGATGTAACTGAATAGCACCTTGTTCTATATCCATACTGCCTTTGTTAATGAGCTCATTCTGAGTTCGATTTTCTAACGACATGTCATTGATGCGAGTAATATTCATATTCAGTTCGCCAATAACAGTGCTTTGCTCTTCTGTGGCTGCTGCTATTTGAACATTCATTTGCGATATTTGCTCAATTGAAGACTTAATATTTTCAAGCGCAACTACAACTTGTTGAGTTTCATTGACCGTTTCAGATGATTTGACTTTAGCCCTAGCAACAGAAGCATTAACACTGTCAATGGCACTTCTGATTGCGTCGATGATAAGATTAATTTCACTTGTTGAAGCTTGAGTTCGGCTAGCAAGCGTTCGAACTTCATCAGCAACAACAGCAAAACCTCGACCAGCTTCTCCCGCTCTAGCGGCTTCGATGGCAGCATTCAACGCTAACAAATTAGTTTGATCTGCTATTCCCACAATCACATCCAGAATTTGACCAATCTTACTTGAACTTACTTGTAAGCCTTTAGCAACCTCTTCTGTCGCGGCTAATTCACTGGATAATTCAGATATTTTTTTCATCGCATTATCAACAACGTTAGCAGATTTGTCTGCCTCTTTATCAGCATGGTGGGTACTGTCTGCTGCCAGTTGCGCATTAGAAGCCACTTCTGATGCGGTCATCGACATTTCATTTATCGCGGTTGCCACATTCTCAGTTTCGGCTTGTACGTTAGATGAGATTTGATTGGCCTGCTGTGCAATCGTCGACATATTTTGTGCTAAGCGACTCGACTCATCAACCGAGTGGCTGACAGATATAATGACTTTCTGGATTTTATCAATAAAAGCATTGAAATGATGTGCGATTTGTTTGAGTTCATCATTACCCTCTTCAGACAAACGTAAGGTCAAGTCCCCCTCGCCCTTGGCAATATTTTTAAACGCGCTAATGGTTTCAATCATCGGCCCTGAAATACTGCGAATGATAAAAAACAGCAATAAGATGACAGGCAGCCAAACCAGAGCCAATAACAATAAGTATTGCGTAATAAATTGATTTTTATCATTTTGAATATCATCGACATAGATACCCGTCCCGATAATCCATCCCCAGGGCCTAAAACGCTTGACCACTGACATTTTTGGACTAGGTTGTTCCTGTTGTGGTTTGTTCCACATGTAATCTACTCGTGCTGAATCCTGCTGTTCGGTACGTTGGATCATTTGTTCAAACAGCTTAACGCCATTTGGATCTTGCATTGCTAATACCTTGGTATTGACTAATTGCTTAGCAAAAGCATGTTGGATCATCGTCCCTTGAGTATCAATACTGAAATAATACTCATTGCCTGAATAGCGTAATTTATCAATTGCCGCCAAAGCCATGACTTTGGCCTCATCTTCGCTCAGGCTTCCAGACTGAGCATCTTGATAATATTTATCCGCGATGGTGGTAGCGATGTCTACCAGAGCATTCAGTTTGGCTTCTTTTTCATTAATTAACACGTTTTCAACTCGTGTTAATGAAAACCAAAAAACGATAACAGTAGCAATGATCGCTAAGGCCAACATTCCTAATAAACGGTTTGCAATCGTCGTTTTACGAAAAAGCATATTAATTGGGTTCATACAGGCACCATGACATTATGATTATTATTAAAATGGTTATGAGATGAAAACTGACACGAACTCAGCAATGTTAGTTATAGTATAAAATAGACTCAGTAACAGGACTGTTTTATCACTGCTGTGTTTTGTTGATGAGTTGTTCACGATAGTGCTTCGCAACCGACAAATATAGTAGACTTTATTATAATGGCTAAAAAGGGCCCCTTAATTATTCCATGCTGCATCTATCGTAATAATGCAGCTTGATCTGGTTCGATATGCCAATCGATATTTCTGCTCAATAGCGTTTCTATTCCGCAATAAAGATGATTACTTCGCAACAATAACCATCTCAATTTGTGCTCTTAACCACACAAAAGCGGGATCGGTCTCAGTATTCATGTGCCAATATAAATGGGTATCAATGTCCGGTAGTTCAAATGGCATTGTGCACACATGTAAATCTGGATGTGTAAATTGCTCCGCTAAAGAGCGCGGTAAGGTCAACATAAAAGGCGACCCTATGACAATTTTCGCGGCTGTTTGGTAACTCTGGCATCGGTATTTAATGTGCCGATTAATACCTTGTTGTTGTAACAAAATATCTTCCATTACTCGGCCAGTGGGCCTACTCGATACTGCTACATGCTCAGCATTGGCATAGTCGGTTGGAGTCAGCTTCGTACTAGGCTCTAAATACATTGCATGTTGTCGACGGTCTATCAACACACAAAATGGATCTGACAATAGGGTTTTGTGAGCTAAAGGGGCATTCACCGCTCGCGCAACATCAATGGCTAAATCCACCTCCCCATTGGCTAATTGACGCGCTATATTTTCCCGAGATAATGACATACTGGCTATTTTCGCATGCGGAATTAACTGCGAAACTTGCTTAATCAGCGTCGGCATTATTTGGCTTTCTAGGGCCTCATGAATGGCTATTTTAAAAGTTTGCTCCGTAGTAAGCGGGTCAAACTCCCCACATTGCTGCAGTATTTGCCTTATTCGATTTAGCGCACTTATAAGTTGCGGAGCCATACGTTGACAAGCAGCTGTCGGTTGCATTTGCAGGCCTTGGCGTACAAATAGCGGGTCGTTTAACACTAAACGTAATCGTTTTATCGCATGGCTTACTGCTGATGGCGTTATAAACAACGACTTTGACGCTAAAGTCATGTTTTGTTCAGAATAAAGCGCTTCAAATATTTTCAACAAATTAAGGTCAAGCTGCTGAATTGCTTTAGTATCTGCCATCTTGACCTCTATTGTTAAATGAATTTGCCACACACATCTATGAATAGCATTCATTACAAACTAGCATGTTATTTCATTTCATTCACTCAAAATACTGCGATATGCTGAACTCTTAACAATAGCTTGGTCACATACTGACAATAACTGAGGCTTACGTCACACAGGATGCTTAAATG
Organism: Shewanella sp. AC34-MNA-CIBAN-0136; assembly: GCF_040309945.1. Classification (NCBI taxonomy): domain Bacteria; kingdom Pseudomonadati; phylum Pseudomonadota; class Gammaproteobacteria; order Alteromonadales; family Shewanellaceae; genus Shewanella; species Shewanella sp. AC34-MNA-CIBAN-0136. The sequence continues at coordinate 13,218 of NZ_JBEOPJ010000005.1, forward strand.
AATATCTACGCTACAGAAAAATCACAACAATATTTAGCGAAAGTAACGTTGTTTATTAATCAATATATCCTCCCAATTGAAGCTGAATTACTCGCAGAAAATAGACGAATCAATCACAGTTGCGATTGGACACGTTGGCAACTGTTACCGCAAATAGAAGCACTTAAAGCTCAAGCAAAAGCACTAGGATTATGGAATTTATTTCTACCTGATGCCACATTAGGTAAAGGGCTGACTTGTGTTGAATACGCCCCCTTAGCTGAAGCAATGGGGCGATCGCTTCTGGCCCCAGAAATCTTCAATTGTAATGCACCAGATACCGGTAACATGGAAGTGCTTTATCACTTTGGTGATAAGCAACAACAGCAACAATGGTTAACACCTCTACTAGCTGGCGAAATCCGATCAGTATTTGCGATGACAGAACCTGACGTGGCTTCGTCGGATGCCACCAATATGCAAGCCACTATTATTGAAGACGGTGATGATGTTGTCATCAATGGCCGCAAATGGTGGTCAACGGGTTTGGGCCATCCAAATAGTAAGATCATGATCTTTATGGGACTGTCTCATAGCGACGCACCAAAACACCAACGTCATAGCATGGTATTGGTGCCGATGGACACGCCTGGGGTCAGCATCACACGTATGTTAACCGCCTATGGTGATTATGATGCCCCTTATGGCCATGGAGAAATGGAACTCGTTAATGTACGTGTGCCCAAAAGTAATGTCATTATGGGTTTAGGTAAAGGCTTTGAAATAGCTCAAGGTCGATTAGGCCCCGGTCGTATTCATCACTGTATGCGCGCGATTGGCGCAGCAGAACGAGCCTTATCATTAGCGATTGAGCGCGGTAAATCTCGAATAGCCTTTGGTCAGCCTATTATCAAATTAGGCGGTAATCTTGAACGTATAGCCCAAGCGCGCATGGCAATAGAGCAAGCTCGATTATTGACACTTAATGCCGCGTGGAAAATTGATAACTTAGGCGTCAAGCACGCCATGACCGATATTTCTGCAATTAAAGTGGTTGTCCCGAATATGCTGACCCAAGTCGTCGATATGGCGATTCAAATATATGGTGGTGCAGGCATGAACCATGACACACCATTAGCAGGTTTTGCAGCAATGGCCCGCAGTTTACGTTTAGCCGATGGACCGGATGAAGTGCATATGGCCATGGTGTCGCGTCTTGAGTTAGCAAAGTACCAATAATGGTGATAACAATGAAACCAATAGAACAACAACATGTTGTGATCACCGGCGCGGCATCGGGCTTAGGTAAAGCTCTTGCGCTTAAATGGGCGAGTCAGCATGCCGAAGTGTGCGTTGCAGATATTAATCAACCAGCTGGCGAACAGGTGTGCCAAGAAATCGAAGCGTTAGGAGGCAAGGCTTTTTTCGTGCCTTGCGATATCACCAACACAGACAGCATTACAGCCCTCGTAAAAGTACTGAATGAGCGTTGGCAACATATCGATGTATTAATCAATAATGCCGGCGTGGCTTCTGCAGATAAAATAGAAGCTGAACCTATGTTGCAATGGCGTTGGATTATGGAAATCAACTTATTTGGTATCGTTAACATGTGTCAGCAATTTGTACCGCTTTTTAAACAACAAGGTGTTGGCAGTATTGTGAATGTGGCATCACAAGCGGGTTTAACCCCAATCCCATTTATGTCCAGTTATAATGCATCAAAAGCGGCTGTGGTATCGTTGTCAGAAACGTTGCGCTTAGAACTTGCCGATGACAATATTAATGTTAGCGTGTTATGCCCTGGCTTTTTTAAAACAAATCTTGGTACTAGCTTACGCACCCAATTACCAACCATGGAAAAACTCATGGGTAAGCTATTTGATAAGTCACCTATCAATGCAACACAAGTGGCAGACATCGCCTATCAAGGCGAAAAGAACAAACAATTTCTATTACTGACACATCAACAAGGCAAACGGCTTTATCAGTTAAAACGTTTATTGCCTTTACACTGGTATTTTAAACTAGTGTTAAAACAAACACAGCGTCTTAGGCAATTGTTAAGGGAGGAACAAGCTTAATGAACCAACAATATCTTGATAAAGCTAAAACGGTTCGTACCGGCGAGGAGCTTGACGCAGCGGTTATCGACCCGTGGTTAAAACAGCACATTAATGGGCTTGAAGGTGAGTTAACTATAACCCAGTACACTGGCGGTGCATCCAATTGGACTTACTGTTTAAGCTACGCTAATCGCGATCTTATTTTACGCCGTGCACCTAAAGGCACCAAAGCCAAAGGTGCTCACGACATGGGGCGCGAGTATCGATTACAGCAAGCACTTAAACCCGTGTACCCTTATGTGCCTGCAATGCTGGTACATTGCGATGATGACAATGTCTTAGGGACTGAGTTTTATGTCATGGAAAAGCTCAATGGCATTATCCCAAGACAAAATCTTCCTAAAGGCTTAAACGTCGATAAACAACAAGCCAGAACCCTTTGCACCAATGTGATTGATTGTTTAATCGAGTTACACAAAGTGGATATTGATGCCGCTAACCTTAACCACATCGGCAAAGGCGAAGGTTATACTCAGCGTCAGATTGATGGCTGGAGCCAGCGCTACACTCAAGCTAAAACTTGGAATGTGCCCTCTGGTAAAAGTGTGATGACTTGGCTACAACAACATAAACCAGCACAAGAAACCATTTGCCTAACCCACAATGACTTTCGGTTTGATAACGTGGTGTTAGATCCAGATGACATCAGTAAGGTCAATGGAATACTTGACTGGGAACTGGCAACACTCGGTAATCCATTGATGGATTTGGGCAATACCCTCGCCTATTGGGTTGAAGCCGATGATGACTTTTTAGCTCAAATGACTCGCCGCCAACCCACACACCTTGATGGCATGCTCACTCGCGAGCAAGTGGTGAAATATTACTGTGACAAAATGGACATCACTATTGAAGATTTTCGCTTTTATGAAGTATTTGGTTTATTCCGTTTAGCAGGCATAGTGCAGCAAATTTATTATCGCTATCACCATAAACAAACACACAACCCTGCATTCAAACAATTTTGGATTTTTTCACATTATTTATTGTGGCGCTGTAAACGTGCAATGAAGCAAAAAGGATAACCGTGGCGAATATTTATTTAATCCGCCATGGGCAAGCAAGCTTTGGCGCTAATAACTATGACAACTTATCAAGTTTAGGCCATAGCCAAGCAAGGCATTTGGGTGAGTATTTTAACCAACGCTTAATTCAACCTAAGCATGTTATTTGCGGCAACATGACTCGTCATCAACAAACTCGTGATGCTTGTTTATCGACGTTGTCACCACTTTTATTGAATGAGTCATTACAGATAAGTACTCTTTGGAATGAGTTTGACCATGAGAATGTGATTGCGGTTTATCGACCAGACTTAGCCAATCCAGAAGCGATGAAGCATTACCTCCAACAACAAGCTTCACCCACCAGGGCCTTTATCGAATTATTTAGTCAAGCCATTGAGCAATGGCAACAACAATCAAATTACGCTAACGATAACTATAACGAATCTTGGCAACACTTTACTCAACGTGTAAGCCAAGGATTACAACAACTGATCGAGCAGACAAATGACAATGACACTGTGTTTGTATTCACCTCTGGTGGCGTAATTAGTGCCGCGATAATGCAAATATTATCAGTACCAGAAGGTCAATTTTTTAATATCAATAAACAGCTAGTTAATTGCGGTGTGAGCCAATTACAGTTAAAACGACAACGACTGAGTTTAATTACCTTAAATGAGCATAGCTTTTTTGATGGGGAGCAACGCCATTTATGCAGCTTGATTTAAGTTATATTTACTTTGTGAGTATCGTTAAGTGACGATGCTCAACACATTTAGCAAAACAATTAAAACAAAAATAAAGAGCACATTATGAAACGGACAAACATATTAATCACTGGGGCGAGTTCAGGTTTAGGCCGCGGTATGGCAATTGAATTTGCTAAGCAAAACCATAATCTAGCCTTGTGTGCTAGACGAATAGACCGCCTCGAAGAATTAAAGCAAGAATTATTGGTGATTAATCCCAATATACAGGTGTTAATTAAATCACTTGATGTGAACGACCACCCACAAGTATTTGAAGTATTTAGTCAATTTAAACAAGAATTAGGCCAACTAGATCGCGTCATTGTTAATGCTGGAATGGGCAAAGGTGCTGCAATTGGTAGCGGTTTTTTTGAAGCTAACTTACAAACTGCGCAAACTAACTTTATTGCTGCAATAGCCCAGTGTGAAGCTGCGATGGCCATTTTTCGTGAGCAAAACAATGGCCATCTTGTCACTATTTCATCGATTAGTGCAGTGCGTGGATTTAGACGTGCCATGACCGTTTATGCGGCTACAAAAGCAGCCTTAACGTCGTTATCAGAAGGTATCCGTATCGATGTGATGAACACACCAATAAAAGTGACGTGTATACACCCTGGCTTTATTCGCAGTGAGATTAATGAAAAAGTTAAAACGGTTCCGTTTATTGTCGACACCGAGACAGGTTGTAAAGCTATGGTGAAAGCGATTCAAAAAGAGAAAGCTAATGCTTATGTACCGAGTTATCCATGGGCTATTTTGCATTGGGTATTACGTATTGCGCCGCTTAGTGTGCTGCGTAAAATGAGTTAAATTTTTTTAAGAAAATGAGCTAAAAAAAATGCTAAACTCTATGTTTGGCATTATTTTATTACACACATTAACTTCAATATTAAGCTGCCACGACTTGTCTGGCTTTACGCAATGGGTGCAAACGATTATGCATCACTTTAATGGTGTCGAATTGTACTAGCGATTTGCTGTCTGATAACTGACAGTATTGCGATAGAATCATCACTGTTGCGGCTTGTAAGCCATTATCAACCACTAATGCTAATACTTTTGAATAGCCACAATTAAGTTGAAATAACTTACCAACTTCGCAATAAACACACTCATCACTCACATCGAAAAACCAAGACTTGGGCATTTGCGATTGTAATAAAAAATGGGCAGCGGTGGCATTTAAAGCGGTTTGTACAATACCTGCATCAGAGATGTGTAGCACTTTAGGAAGTGTTTCGAGCATTTTAATGTAGAATTTTGCGTGTTCAAGATTAAATTCAGTTGCGGTTAACGCATCTGGAATTAATAGTTTTGTCTTGTATGGGGTTAAGAACTCCATCTCGGAACCCAATGAAATACTTAGCTTCTTGCAAGTTTCATTGTATTCCCAATGCCAGTCCTTGTTTGGCATTAATAACATGGCAATCTGCACCTAAATGTTGAACACTTGTGCATAATAGTTTATTTTTCACCCAATATCAAAATTTAATTATAAATTATAACATAAATTTCATAGTGTTAGCGCGATCGAATGATCTAAAATTCGATCGCGGCATGATTTTTGATCAATAACGTTATATTTTAGTCACTATTTTTTACAATAAGCTCTAGCGATCTGATCAACCAATTTAGGACCTTGATAGATAAAACCAGAGTATATCTGCACCATAGTTGAGCCAGCGTCAAATTTAGCTAAAGCATCTGCTGCACTATTGATCCCACCAACACCAATGATCGGGATCTTACCTTGTAAACAGATCGCTAATTGTTTGATCACTTGTGTTGATAAATCCGTCAACGGTTTGCCACTTAAGCCACCCATTTCTTCAGCATTTTTTAATCCAACCACATTATCGCGGCTTAAGGTGGTGTTGGTAGCGATAACACCATCAAACTGATTACTCATCAATGAATCAGCTATAGCACTAATTTCTTCTGAGCTTAAATCAGGCGCAATTTTTAGCGCCACTGGCACATATTTACCGTGTTTAGCGGCTAATTCAGTTTGTTTGGCTTTAATTGAGCTAAGTAAGTCATCTAATAACTCACCGTATTGCATTGAACGTAAACCAGGAGTGTTAGGAGAGGAAATATTAACTGCAATATAGCTCGCATATTGATAAACCTTTTCCATACAAATTAGGTAGTCATCTTTACCCTGCTCTACTGGAGTGTCTTTATTTTTACCTATGTTCACGCCAACCATAATGTCAGACTTTTTGGCCATTAAATTACGTACCAGATTATCGACACCTTTATTATTAAAACCCATGCGATTAATAATGCCTTTGGCAGGTTTTAATCGAAATAAACGCGGTTGATCGTTACCGGCTTGTGGCCGTGGTGTTACTGTCCCGACTTCAATATGGCCAAAACCCATTGCATGAAAAGCATCAATTGACTCGCCGTCTTTATCTAATCCTGCAGCTAAGCCGACAGGATTTGGGAACGTCAGTCCCATACAGGTTACAGGAGCAGATTTAACCTGTTGACGATAGAAACAATTTAACAGATTGTTTCCGGTCATTTTCAAACTGCCAATCGCGATATTGTGGGCTAACTCAGGGTCCATCTGAAACATTACTTTTTGCGCGAGTTTGTAAAACATGTTTTCTCCTAGACCTAAAAAAAACCCCGGCAATCGCCAGGGCTTATTCACATTATAAAAACTACTTCTGACCTTCGCAATGCAAAATCAGCAAGTTCAGTTCTCTTAAGGCGACTGAGAACTTAGCAAATTCATGGGTTTGAGAAACCTTGAAGTCGGCTAGCATGTGATACCATCTTTCAAGCAATGGTTTGTTTAATGTAATCCATTGATTAATAACACTATCTGCATCACAAGTATCTGTACAAGTACGTAATACTGCAGAACTTAATGCTCGTTGTTGCCAATCAAGTTCTTCTCTGAATGCCGCACGAGCAAGTGCTTGCCAATGGTTTGCTACAGGTTGAGCATTGATTTGTTCTAAGAACCAATGTAATTCAACTTTTGCACCGAGTTTGAAGTAAGTTTCTGATACCAGATCAACTGACTTATTCTCGATTTGAGCAATTTGTGCAATGTCTAACGCAGAGAATAATGTACTCATTTTAGCGACAATTAGTGCAACTGCTTTAGGGACATTTTCTTTTACTAGAGTAGTAATTTCAGCAGAAATCACTTTAACTTCAGCTTCAATCATATACTGGTCAACGTTAGCTTTAAGCTGTTCAAATACAGGCTTAAAGAATGCCACTGTTTGATCAATATCATGAGCACGATTGCGATGACGAATAAACCAACGACATGCTCGACGCATATTACGACGTAACAGATGTAGCATTTCACCCTGCACATGTGCCGGAATAACACCATTTAACTCAGTAATAGAAGCGGTTAACTCATCAAGACCAAAGATCTCTCGGGCCATAGTATAACTAATAGCCGCTTCAGCAACTGTTGCACCGGTCTCATCTTGCATACGTTGTACAAAATTAAAGCCCATATCATTAACTAATTCATTAGCTAATGATGTAGCAATAATTTCACCACGTAGAGGATGTGCGGTCATTTTATCAGCGTATTTTGCTTGTAACTTTTTAGGGAAATAAGCCACTAATAACTTGCTTAAAAATGCATCTTCAGTGATTTCAGGTGTCACGAGCTGTTCTTTAAGTACCATTTTAGCGTAAGCAACTAATACCGATAACTCAGGACGAGTTAAAGCACGGCCATTGGCTAAACGTTCGGCAAGATCGTCATCAGTTGGTAAGAACTCAAGTGCGCGGTCAAGTTTACCGTCTTTTTCAAGATACTGAATAAAACGAATTTGCTCTTTAAGCTGTGACACACCATGTACTTGGGTAACCGAAATCGTACGGGTTTGATCTTTACAATCTTTAATCACAATTTCACTGACTTCGTCAGTCATGTCTTCAAGTAAACGGTTACGCTGTTTAACGGTTAACTCACCTTCTGCCACTAACGTGTTTAAGAAGATTTTGATGTTAACTTCGTTATCTGAACAATCTACACCGCCAACGTTATCGACGAAGTCGGTATTCATACGGCCGCCATTAGCGCAGTATTCAATACGGCCTAATTGAGTGCAACCTAAGTTACCGCCTTCACCGATGATTTTTGCACGTACTTCTTTACCATTAACACGTAAGGTGTCGTTGGCACGGTCGCCTACTTCAGCATGCGATTCTTTGCTCGACTTAACGTAGGTACCAATACCACCATTCCAAATCAAGTCTACTGGCATTTTCAGTAGTTCTTTCATCAGTTCAGTTGGGTTCATGGTGTCTTTGTCAGTGTCCAACATTTTCTTGATTTCTGGTGTCAATTTAATTGACTTAGCAGAGCGTAAGAATATCCCGCCGCCTTTAGAAATCAGTTTAGCGTTATAGTCTTCCCAGCTTGAGCGTGGCAGTACAAATAAACGCTGACGCTCAGCATAGCTTTCTGCAATTTTGGGCGTAGGGTCAATAAAGATGTGCATATGGTTAAATGCAGCGACCAATTGAGTTTGCTCAGATAACAGCATACCGTTACCAAATACGTCACCAGCCATGTCGCCAATCGCAACACAACTAAATGGAGTCGTTTGGCAATCTACACCAATTTCACGGAAATGGCGTTTAACCGACTCCCATGCACCGCGTGCAGTAATTCCCATTTTCTTGTGGTCATAACCGTTACTACCACCAGAAGCAAACGCATCGCCTAACCAGAAGTTATATTCAATCGCAATCGCATTAGCAATATCTGAGAATGTTGCCGTGCCTTTGTCAGCAGCAACAACCAAATATGGATCGTCTTCATCGTGACGTACAACATCTGCGGGTGGAACCACTTCACCATTAACAATGTTGTCTGAAATATCTAATAACGCACGGATAAAGATACGGTAACATTCTTGCCCTTCAGTGAATAATGCTTCGCGGCCACCTTCTGTCGGCAGTTGCTTACACACAAAACCACCTTTTGCGCCTACAGGCACAATCACGGTGTTTTTAACTTGTTGTGCTTTTACTAAACCGAGTACTTCGGTACGGAAGTCTTCACGACGATCAGACCAACGTAAACCACCACGGGCCACTTTACCACCGCGTAAATGCACACCTTCAACACGAGGCGAATACACGAAAATCTCAAACTTAGGCATCGGCTTAGGCATTTCTGGGATTAAGCTCGGTGCAAATTTAAACGAGATATAGTCTTTCGCTTTGCCGCTGACTGCAGTTTGATAGAAGTTAGTTCGTAATGTGGCGTTTATTAAATCTAAGTAACGACGAATAATCCGGTCATCATCTAAGCTTGAAACGTCATCAAGTTGTATGTTCACCTGTTCAAGGAACTTACTTAAGGTGCGCGTTTTTAGTTTAGGGTTAAACTTACGGATGAACATTTTCACCAATAAGTCCGCTAATTTAGGATAACGGCTAAACGTTTCTTCGATGTACGACTGACTGAATGTTGCATCAATTTGACGCATATACTTAGCATAAGCACGCAAAATAGACACTTCACGACCACTGAGGCCTGTTGACAGTACCATGCGGTTAAAGCCGTCATCTTCTAACTTCTTCTGCCACACTTGCAATAAAGCCGTTTGGAAACGGTCTTGACTGTCGGCTAGATTCTCTGTGGCAGCGCCTTGCACTGTCATTAAGAAATCTAAAATCCAGAATGTCGCGCCATCATTGGTTTTCACTTCGTACGGACGTTCATTGATCACGCGTAAGCCAAAGTTTTCTAGCATTGGCAAAACATCAGACAAATGAATTGGCTCGTCTTTATGAAACAGTTTTAAGCGAACTTTATTGTCATTTAACGCCGACTCTTGTGGCTGATAGAACAACATGCCTAATTTATGATCATCATCCAAAGCTTCTAAATGCTGCATATCAACCACAGCAGAACTTGGTAACACATCATCTTTATAGCTAGGTGGGAACGCATTTAAATAACGCTTTGTCAGTCCTGTTCCAGCTTGTTCACCAACGGCATTGTTTAATGCAGTGTGCAGTTTGTCATCCCACGAGCGAGCGGCTTCAATAAGATTTTTTTCAATGGCGGCCACATCAACATCCATATTGTTATTATCAACTTTGATAATATAGTGAGTGCGAGCCAGAGTAGACTCAGAAAAATACGTGGTGAACTCAACATCTTCATTACTTTGGAAATGTTGTGCCAAAATGCGTTGAGTGTCTTGGCGTAACTTAGTGTTGTAGCGGTCTTTAGACACATACACTAAACACGACAAGAAACGACCATAACCGTCTTTACGCACAAACAGCTTTAACTTATCGCGATCTTGCATTTCCAAAACACCATGAGCTATGTTTGATAGCTCAGGATCTTTAGCTTGAATTAGCTCATCACGAGGTAAGTTTTCAAGAATGTTCATCAACGCTTTATAATCATGCGAGCGCGGAGTTAGCCCAGAATTATCAAGAATGCGCTGAACCTTTTCGCCCAATAATGGAATTTCGCGTGGGCTACGGTTATAAAGATTTGAAGCATATAAACCAATGAAGCGATCTTCACCGATTACGTTGCCTTTTTTATCGAAACGTTTAACACCAATATAATCTACATAAGCCGGACGATGTACACGACTTTTAGCAGAGCTCTTGGTGAGAACAAGTAAGCTTTCATCTAATGCCTCTTTACGGGCTGAATCAGATAAACTTGAAAGTAATAAACCACGCTCACTGTGTGAGGTTTTTGAACGGTTCATTAGCCCTAAGCTAGATTCAATATTAGGAACAAGCTCAACATCACCTTCAACACGTTTTAAATCGTAATAACGATAGCCAAGCAAAGTGAAATGATGGTTGTTCAAGTAGTTTAAAAAATCAACTGACTCTTTCAATTCCGTTTTATCACCAGGGAATGGACGTGAAGGTAATTGCTTAATAGTCTCGGTTAATGTATCTGACATTAATTGCCAATCATTGACCGACGCTGAGACATCAGCAAGTACAGATTGAATTTCTTTTTCAATCGCTTTAATGTCAGCATCACTATTTTGTTTATCAATTTCGACCAAGAATACAGCAACATTATTGCTGTTATCAGTTGTGTCATTAACAAATGACACATCTGACACATTGTTGTTATTACCACGTACAACGGCTAATGGCGTATGTAACATCACATGGGCAGTGATGCCCATTCGATTTAACGCCATTGAGAGCGAGTCAACCAAGAAAGGCATATCAAGTTGGATAACCTCAATAATGCTGTGAGTTGACTGCCAGCCATGTTTTGCTTGGCTAGGATTAAATACACGGATGTGGGTTTGATCCTGGGCCGTTTTATTCAGCGCATTCCAAAGGCTCACTACAGCACCATATAAATCACTGTCATTACGAGCATTGAGATCGTCTTTTGACATATGGGCGTAGAGGCAATTGGCAAATTGCTCAACTTGTTTGGCTTGAGAATGAGGGATTTTTGTGTGAATTAAATTGACTACATTTTCCAGTAGTACTGAAGGCATTGCATCTTTCAAGGCCATGTTGCAGATTCCTTAAGCGTCTATGGCAGCGCTCTTATCATTATATGGATGCTTCGGCTTGTTGATTGTGTCGGTCCGAGTCATTTTGTGTGTAGCACGTAAATAACTGTTTTTCGTTTAACAAAAGAAACTCATATTTGAGATCTTGTGCAAAGTTTATTACTAAATTGCTGCTATATCGAGGAAAATTTTAGTGGTACATCCTCTATAAATCCAGTCGGCAGCATAGATTCGCGTTTAAAATGACATTTAAGTCGTTTGCATAGAGTAACTATGCAAAATAAAAAAGGGAGCTAAGCTCCCTTTTTTATTTAATCACATGTTTTAGTTACTTTTTTCGCCAAAACATCGCTGAAAGTGCGGGTAGAATAATAATTGCTCCCAACATATTCACTAAAAACATAAATGTCAGCAAAATTCCCATATCCATTTGGAATTTAAGGTCTGAGAAGAACCAAGTGCTCACTCCAATGGCTAACGTTAGGCCGGTAAAGATAACCGCACTACCACGTTCAACGAGAGCTTCGAAATACGCTTGTTGCACCGGCATGCCATTACTGAGTTTATTGGACATCGTCGACAAGATATAAATCCCGTAATCAACGCCGATACCCACACCTAATGCAATCACCGGTAAGGTACTCACCGCTAACCCAATATCAAGCAAGGTCATTAATGCTTGCGCTAATGTTGATACCACATAAAGTGGAATAATTACCGCTATCGTCGCTTTGAGTGACTTAAAGCTAATTAAACACAGTACAAACACAGCGCCATATACATATAGCATCATTGGTAGCTGAGCTTCGCTCACGGCTTCATTTGTGGCGGCCATGACACCAACAGGACCTGATGCTAGCTTAAATTGCAAAGTGTCAGAGTTAAGTTGTGCGGCAACCGCTTTAACTTTGTCTACAACCACCTCGATGGTTTCAGCTTTGTGATCTTTTAAGAACAAGTACACAGGCATAACCGAGCAATTACTATTGAGCAAACCAGATGTTGTCGGTACTTGGCCAACGGCTTGGACTAAACTCGCGGTGGTACGCGGTAAAATCTCCCACTTAGGGTTACCTTCGTTAAATCCTGCATTCACTTTCTTAGCAATAGATGCCAAGCTTGCCGTTGACTCTACCCCAGGTGTATTTGCCATCATCCATTCGAACTGATCTATCTGAGATAACAATGAATGATAAGTACAGGCTTCTGGTGTAGCTTCTACAATCACAGACATTACATCAGTTGTAATTGAAAAATGTTTAGTGATAAAGAAAGTGTCTTGGTTATAACGAGAGTCTTGATGCAGTGCAGGCGCCCCGCCCTGTAAATCACCAATTTGCATTTTGGATGCTTGTTGAAAACCAACCGCGTAAAGTATCGCAGTCGAAATCAATACGACAATGGCATATTTAGGGGTCGCAAATTTAGACAAACCACGCCAAATATTTTCAATTTTTTGACGTTTTTCAAGACTGTCTTGCTTACTCGGTAATTCAAAATATGAAATCACCAATGGTAGTAAAATGAGATTGGTTAAAATAATAACCGCGACACCTAACGATGCAGAAATAGCCAACTCACGAATAATACCAATATCAATTGACAGTAAGGTTAAAAAACCAACCGTATCAGATAATAATGCAACACCACCGGGCACTAATAAGCTACGAAATGCGGACGCTGCAGCGGCTTTAGTTGTTTGGCCATCAAGCACACGACGACGTACAGCATTGATCATCTGTACCCCGTGACTAACACCAATAGCAAACACTAAAAACGGCACTAAAATCGACATTGGGTCCAAACCAAAGCCAACCACGGTTAATAATCCTAATTGCCAAAATACTGCAACCAAACTACACACTAGTGGCAAGACGGTTAGCACTATCGATTTTGAAAATAGGTATACCATTACAGCAGTAATCGCAATGGCGATTAAAAAGAACAGCAGTACGCCTTTAGCGCCCTCAGCAACATCCCCAGCCATTTTTGCAAAACCGATAATATGAATTTTAATCTTATCGTTTTCAAACTTGCCACGAAGCTCTTGCTCTAATTGATTTGCAAACGCAATAGTATCAATAGCCTCACCCGTTTGAGGGTCAAACTCCATTAACTGCGCAGACACCATGGCAGAGGTGTAATCATTACCGATAAGTCGGCCTACAATGCCAGCTTTTTCAATGTTATCGCGAACGATTTTAAGACCGTAATCATCATTACTAAAATCAGCGGGGATCACCGGACCACCGGCAAACCCGTCTTCTACGACTTCGGTAAAACGAGTTGAAGGTGAGAATAACGACTTAACCTGAGAACGTTCTACACCCGGAATAAAAAATAATTGATCGTGCACATTTTTGAGCGCATCAAAAAATACCGGGTTAAATATATTGCCACTGGTATCTTCTACCGCCACCATAATACTGTTAGCACCACCAAAATCTTTTTGATGTTTGGTATACGTTTGCATGTACGAATGATTGAGTGGGATATTTTTACTAAAAGCAGCATCCATTTTTAATTGGCTGGCTTGATACCCTAAGAAAAAAGTAATAAAAATAAACGAAATGATGACCCATTTTCGATTGCGGAATAAATGAGATTCAAATCCATTGACCAGTTTTTCTAACATCTTTTCGGCCCTATTATTGTTGTTTTAATTGTCCAGTTTAACCAAAAGGTTAATCAAGCTGGAACAGTCCCTTAGAACCGGCAAACCATAACTGGCCTTTACTGTCTTTAGCAATTGCCACTATATTTTCACCTTGGCGTCTGGCAACAATTGTTGCTTTATCATCATCTACTGACAACACAATCCCAGCATTTCCAACCAGGTATAAGTCATTACTAGCGGTAATAAGTGCGCTATTAATTGATGATTGGACAGGTAAATTAACTTCTTGCCATGCGGATAGCGTTAAGTCTGACTTAAACACATGACCACGTAAGCCCATGACATAAACATCTTCGCCAACTTCAATGGCATTAAACATTGAACCATCATAATCAAAGTTAGTTTTCGAAAATGTTTGGCCGTTATCACTCGATACCGCGACCAAGCCAAGCTCACCCACAAGCAACAATCGTTTATCTTTCAGGCGAATTAAACGGTTGAAATGGGGTAATAATGAAGCTCGCTCAGATAAATACAATGCTTCATCTTCTGCTTTAAGTTCATTTAAATAGGCAATATCTTCTTCAAATAATAATTCTTGATGAAATTCTTGTTGCCATGTTTTACCGCCATCAGCGGTGCGATAAAATAATCCATAAGCGCCCACCGCAATACCATCAACGGGACTATAAAAACGAATATCTAGAAAAGGTTTCTCTATTTCAGCAGATTGCATCTGCACCGACCACGTTAATCCACCATCTTGAGTGTGGATGATGGTGGCATCATGGCCGACAGCCCAACCTTGTTTGTCGTCGAAAAAAAACACTTTGGTTAATTGAGACAATACAGGGGTCGCGACTTGGTGCCATTGATTATTGTCCAAAAGCAACACATTACCGCGTTGGCCTACCGCGACAAGTTTGTCACCAGCATTAGCAATATCAAGCAATAAAGAGGATTGAGCTAGGGGTTGAATCTGAACAGAGAGTGGATCGAGTTGAGCATCTACTGAAGTAGTATATAAACATGCACTAATCCCAATCGCCACTGCACTGCGAAGCATGCTAAACGTCATACAAACTTCCTTTACAATTTATAGGGGCGCAACCGCGCCCCATTTTATTTATGGCTTGTTAACGAATACCGGCACGTCTTAGGGCGTCTGGGGTAAAGTTAGCTTCAGAAAGCGATGCATCAAAATTATACATGCGACCTTCGTTGTCTAGACCCATTGCTAAATAACGGCGAGATTGAAGATCGTGGAACACTTCTAAGGTACTCCAAAGCGCAGGCACTTCATAATAGTTGATAAGATGAGCGACACCAACACGATAAAGCTCATCGCGATTATCATATATATCAGTTACTGCAACTTGCCATGAATCTTCATCAATATAAAACACACGAGTTTTATATGTATGACGCATGCCTTCTTTTAACGTCGCTTTGACTTCCCATACGCGATGTTTTTCATAACGTGGATATTCAGGGTTAATATGGCCAGGTTTTAAAATTTGGTCATATTTCAACGCATCTGAATGTAAACGATAATCATTGTATGGAATGTAAATCTCTTTCTTACCAACTAATTCCCAGTTATAACGCATTGGAGAGCCGTTAAACATATCGAAATCATCTGTTGTTCTTAATCCATCAGACACAGTACCAGGTGTATCAAAAGCTACGTTAGGCGCTTTACGAACTCGGCGTTGTCCAGTGTTATAAGTCCAAGCTTGGCGTGGAAGAGCCTCTTGATCCATGGTTTCTTTTACAAGTAATGCTGTACCAGCAAGTCGTGCTGGTTGAGTCACAACTTGTTTAAAGTAAAACAATGTATTTGTTTCTTTAAGTTTCTCTAATGTCACCTCTGGACGAGAATATTCAAAACGAATTTCCTCAGCATTTTCAACCAAAGTGTAAGAACCATTAGACATCGGCGCAGCTTGGCTACGATAGGTTTCTACATCAACACCACGATAACGTAAAATATGATTCCAAATCACTTCTAAACCGTTAGCAGGGATTGGAAATGGCACACCAATGGTCGCCCCAGTAATACCGTTACCTTGTGAAACTAACTCAGCTCTAACGGCATTGGCTTTAGTCGCATCATAAACATATTGAGGTACGGCTGCAGTACGGCGACTTTCATAGACATTCATTTTGTAAGTATCTGGATATACTTCAAATAATTGTTTCTGACCCGGGGTTAAAAACTCAGCATACTGGGCTTTATTTTCATTAGTGATCGTAAATAGCACTTTGTCAGTTGGGAAAGGATCTGGATGATGCATACCCTTAGTGTAACCCGCTATAGGTTTGCTAATACCACCACTCCAAACAGGAATTGAACCATCGGCATTAGCCGCTTTTTCTGCACCCATAGGGGTTAATGTTGTACCCAATTTGTCTGCATCAGCTTGTGATACTTTCGCCAGCGCAGCAGGTGCACTTAGTGCTAGCATCACTGCTGCCGATAATATCGTCAGTTTCTTCATTATAATTATCCTTCTAAATCGAATACTTGACGTTGAAAGAGATGTAATCTCTGTCTGTCATCGCATTTGTTGTTCCTACGCCACCAAAGAAGCTGTTGTAAGAAATATCTGCGCCCCAACGACTTTGATAATCAAAGTTCACACCCAAAGCGACAGATTTTCTGCCTTCGGTGAATAAGAACATTGGATCCGGTGTAATGCCATCAACGTCATGAGAGAAAATCACTCTTGGGTACATGTTCACACCAGCAAACACATTGTTAAAGTCAGCTTTCGCCACTAAACGATAACCCCACGCAAAATCTGTTGGGAATGGATTGGTTTCAGGACCATTATGTAATGCGGCAATAATACCAGTCATTTCTGGGTTACCACCAGAACGAGCTGTTCCTGGACCGTTTAGACGTAATTCGTCAAAACCAGGCATATCATGGATCCACACACCACCGACTTCAGCAAGCATGGTTAGATTATCTAAACCTAATGTCGGGCCGAATAAGTGGGTAAAGGTTACCTGTGCTTGAGTCGTATCGGTAAGTATATACCCCTCAGCGTTTGAGCCAGGCTCCACATTATCCATTTGTGAAATACCATCTAAATCAGGACGAAGACCCGCATTAGCGAGCTGCTGAGGCATCGCTAAGAAAAGTAATTCAACGTCGTCAATTTGCAATGGCTCATCAACACGATGAGAAATTTCACCAGCAACAGAAGTATCGCCTACCAAAGTGTTAAAACTAAAACCATACAACTGGATATCTTCAGGATATACAATTTGCGATTTGGTAAAGGTTTCCATACTTAACAAAAGTTCGCGGTCAATGTTCCCACCACTTTGTGCTAAACGGCCATAATCACGACCAATAGCTTCTGCAGTAAAGTTAGAGGCAGTACCACTAATAATTGGACGACGACTGTGGTAATTCATGTAATAAAAACCAAACTCAGTTTCGCCCAGTTCTGGAGAGTAATAGCCTAATTTAACCCCAAATTGGCCATCATCACTAGGATCTGCAGCATCTTGAACCAAAGCAACCTTAGTTGAATAAGCAGTCATGTAAGCGGCATATGCTGAGTTAAACCCAGTAGCGGCTGCAGCTTCATATAAACGTGAATATTCTGAAATAAGGAAATCTTGGTTGATATCTGGATTGGAGTTGAAACCCAATTGTGCATTTTGGTTATAGCCACCATATCCAGCAAAATCATTGGTTGCAAAGTTTGACCCCGGTGTAGGGATCCAAATTGGCTGCCAATCATACTGATAGAATGCTTCTAGGTTTAAGTTTTCAGATAAACCTAACGATGCCCAAACCATGCCTTGTGGACGGAATGCTTCTTTGAGCTCCGCACCTGGTGCATTAAGAATATTTAAGTCTACAGCATTGATTTCAGCAATACCGTGAGAAATCAAGGTGCTTTCGCCCCATGAAACGACTTGGTTACCGACACGAACACTTAATGGGTTAGCGCCGTCATTTAAATCCCAGTTACCGTAAACAAATGCATCTAGTAAGCGAATATCTTTACATTGCACTTCTGACGCTTTGCTATCTTCACAAGGATCAAATTCTTTTCCGGTTAATGGATCGTTAAAGCCATAATCACCATCATTTAATTTGCGATCGTAAAAATACATACCACGTAAAAAGATACCGTAGTTTTCATACTTTAATGATAATTCGTGGAGACCTTTAACAATCTCAGACGTGGTATCACCTTGTGCATACAACAAATTACTTAAGTCATTGTTGCTTGAATAAGAACCAGGCTGAGTCCAAATTTCTGTTGAGGTATATTTGGTTGATCCAAACGCACCACCAAATGCCGAATAACCAGACCAATCGAATTGTGGTTGGTTTACCTTTCCGATTTGATTATTCCAATCGCGGTCTGACACACGCCAACTCGCACCTGCAGTCCAAGTTGAGTCAAATGTACCTCGTACATCACCCCAATCAAAAGAAACGGCTGAGGCTGAAGTGCTCATCCCCAAACATAATGCCGACACCACCCCCAAAGCGAGAGCCGACTTGTTAAATCTTTTTTTAACAATATTCATTTTAGTTCATCTCCGTAACCTGTTGGATTAGTTGTTATAGGAATTTAACCAACATCTTGTTAGCCCACAGGCAACACCATTGTTACAGCATTTAACTATATTGAGCAAGGTCAAAAAAAAGAAAATGTTTAAGAAAATTAACGATGTCGGGGTAAAAACGACAAAATAAAACCAGCCTATATTTGAATTAACACAGACGATATAATTACAGTCATTTAACCATTAACGAAAAAAGTTTATTTTCATAGACTTATATATATTAACGGGGTGCTACTTCACACACCACTAATCAATCAAACGTTTGAAGTAAATACTCTATAATTTATTAAGTGATTTGAAATTCCCATCTTGGTTAAGGACTAATTTGAACTGTCCTTGAATACCTTGAGGAGTTAAATAAGGTCTAAAATACTTACCATTGATGTGCAACACACGACCGTGGTGATCTCTTACTTGCACTTTCTCTGCAAGTCCTTGGTAATATGGTAGAAATGCTTCATAACTTACGTTAAGAGAAAATAATAACTCCATAATTTACTCCATAAAAAGGAGAGCAAGCTCTCCTTTTTAACATACTAAACAGTCTAACTATTCATACTAGATGAATAGCCGTGACGCTATTATTCGGCCAATGATTTAGTGACTTTTTCATATAAATCTTTTGATAAATCCGGTAAAGCTTTTAACTCTGCTAAACACTGTTTCATTAATTGCTGACGATGTTGATCGAATTTGGCAAACTGAATTAATGGTGTGATCATTCGCGATGCGACTTGTGGATTCGACTTATTCAATTTGACTAAAATTTTAGTCAAATAACGGTAGCCTTCGCCATCAGCACGATGAAATTGATAAGTGTTTGCGGCGGCAAAAGCCCCAATCAATGAACGTACTCGGTTCGGGTTAGAAAAACTAAAACTGCTGTGTTTTGTCAGCGTTTTAATTTGATCTATCACTTCATCGCTATTCACTAACGCTTGTAATGTCAGCCATTTATCCATCACTAATGGCGTTGATTCCCACGTAGACTCAAAGTCACTTAATAACATAGGTAAACAGGCTAGTTTGGCTGTAGCTGCCGCTTTCAAAGCCCCTAAGCTATCAGTCATATTTTTAGCTGAATAATATTGCTTTTCAACTAATGATTCATGAGTATCGGTCACTTGACATAACAATGACAAGGCAATGTTTTTAAATGCACGAGCACCAGCGTTATCTATAAGTATCAGCTCTCGATAACGTACCAATAATTCATCTTCACAAGCTGATGCAAGTTCTTCAACAACAAACTCTCTGGCTTTGGCCAAAGCATCTAAATCAACACTATCTACCTGCTCAATTAATGCAGAAGCAGTAGGAATAGACAAAATCTCAGCCACTAAAGCTTGATCTATTTTCGCATCTAAAATGACGCCTCTAAATGCTTCAACAACACGAGTATCAACCATCATGACTTGCTGCTTTTGCAACTGAGCAACGTTATTCCAAATGGCTTGGCTCACTAACTGCACAGATGCTTCCCAACGCGCCACTTCGCTAGAAGCATGGCGCATAAGATGAACAAGTTGATCAATGCTAAAATCGTAAACCAATTTAACAGGTGCAGAAAAATCTTGTAGTAAAGATGCTATAGGTGCGCTTTCTAGTCCATCAAACACAAAGGTTTGGTTGGCTTTAGTCACATCTAGCACTTTATTGACTATTGATTGCCCTGCACTATCCAACAGCTCAACACTGAACGGAATATGCAAGGTTTGGCCCTTCACACCTTGCGACATCACTTGTTGAGTAACGGTTAAATGGTACTCACCTTTATCCGCATCAAAACGGTCTTTTACCGTCACAACGGGTGTACCAGCTTGGCTATACCAACGACGGAATAAGGTTAAATCTTTACCGCTAGCATCTTGCATAGCATTAACAAAGTCATCGCAGGTTACCGCTTGGCCATCATGACGCTCAAAATAGCACTTCATTCCAGCTTGGAAGCCTTCTTCGCCTAGAATGGTGTGCATCATGCGGATAACTTCAGCGCCTTTATTATATACCGTCACAGTGTAGAAATTGTTCATTTCAATTACACTTTCAGGCCGAATAGGATGTGACATTGGACCGGTATCTTCAGCAAACTGTTGATTTTTCATCACTCGAATAGCATGAATGCGGTTAACTGCGCGCGACCCAACATCGGAACTAAATTCTTGATCACGAAATACCGTTAAGCCTTCTTTTAAACTTAACTGAAACCAATCACGACACGTGACTCGGTTACCAGTCCAGTTATGGAAGTACTCATGGCCTACAACCGACTCAATACCATGATAATCTTCATCTGTTGCACTGGCTTTATCAGCGAGCACGTATTTGGTATTAAAGACATTCAAGCCTTTATTTTCCATCGCACCCATATTGAAAAAATCAACTGCAACAATCATATAAATATCAAGATCATATTCAAGACCGAAACGAGTTTCATCCCATTTCATTGATTTCTTCAATGATGCCATAGCGTGATCAGCTTTATGTAAGTTGCCTTTATCAACAAAAACTTGCAGTTTGACTTCACGACCAGTTTGAGTCGTAAAACTGTCATTAAGTAAATCAAAGTCTCCAGCGACCAAGGCAAATAAGTAACTTGGTTTAGGGAATGGATCATGCCATTTGACAAAATGACGACCAGAACGAGGCATCTCCCCTTTATCAATTAAATTGCCGTTACTTAACAAAAATGGAAATGCCTGTTTATCGGCTTCAACGCGCACGGTATAAATAGCCAGAACATCGGGTCTATCTAAGAAATAGGTGATCCGGCGAAATCCTTCTGCTTCACATTGGGTACAATAAGCACCGTCTGACATGTAAAGCCCTTCAAGACTCGAATTTGCCTCAGGGTCAAGCAAGGTGACCACTTCTAATTCAAACTCATTTTGGTCCGTACTAATTATTAATTGGTTGTCGTGTTGACGATAGTTAGCCGCTACACCATTAAGTTTCACTGTACTTAGCGAAAGTTGTTCGCCATCAAGCACTAAATCATGCTGATGCTCACCATTACGGATCACCTTACTGATGGCTGTCACTTTAGTGTTTTTGCCATCCAGAATAACGTTCAAATCAACATGAGTAATGGTGAATGAAGGCTTGGTATAATCTTTTAGGTGTTTTTCTTGCGCTTGGTTCATACATGTTCCTCTTGAACGGTACTAATGCCAATATGATTAAATGTGCGTGGTCTTTATCGAATTGGTACTATTTTTAGTGATTGTGATTAAGAAAAAACGCGCCTAAGCGCGTTTTTTAACAGTAATAAAAAATTACTTTGAGTTAGTTTTAGCTATTTTTTCTACGTCAGCCATATCGAGGGTGATATAAGCCGTTTCATCTAAAAAGGGATCAGGTAACTTGCTATCATCTGTTTTTTCAATATCGTCTAAAGACTTCACGGCAGCCAAACCTTGATGGACTCGACGTGCGTTTGCTCGGTCTAAAGCACGCTTATCATCGTCTTCACGAGAAGCAATTCGTTCACTCTCAACAAGTGATATTGTTTTGTCTTTATGATGTTTTTTAAACTCAGTAATGTCTTGGTATATATAACTGAACTCTACATCTTTGCTGATACGCTCTTTATGTTTAACATCAAGATTGTTGATCAGCATAGGGTTGATATTCCCTAAAGTAGAGTACTGAGCAACGGGAACCTTATCCCATGGCAGAGCATTCTCTTCCTCTGACTCGCCGTATTCGCCAGCCTCTAAAGCACTTGGAAAACGGACATCAGGCGTAACGCCTTTTAATTGAGTGCTGCCACCATTAATACGGTAAAATTTAGCGATAGTATATTGTACGTGACCAATTGGCTTTTCATACATGTCATAAATACGACCCAAGCTTTTATGTTGCTGAACAGTCCCTTTACCAAAGGTAGACTCACCGACGATAAGTGCGCGGTCATAATCTTGTAAAGCCGCAGCAAAAATCTCTGAAGCCGATGCACTATAACGATCAACCATCACCGCCAATGGGCCATTATATGCACTGGCGCCATCATTATCACGATTTTGATTAATGCCACCATTAGCATCACGGATTTGAACAACTGGGCCCATGTCAATAAACAGGCCTGTGAGTAATGTCGCTTCGGTTAATGCTCCACCGCCATTACCACGAAGGTCAATAATAATCCCTTCAACATTGTCTTTTTCAAGTTTAGTGATTTCTTTAGCCACATCTTGTGACAAATTCATATAAAATCCAGGGATTTGAATCACCCCGACTTTACGATTGGCATACTGGCCTTCTTTAGGCTCAACCACTTTTGAGGTCGCGGCACGGTCTTCTAAACGAATTTTATCTCGGGTAATGACCACTTCAAAAGGTTTAGCATTAGCCCCGCCTTTATTCGGTAAAATCTGTAATACGACTTCGCTTCCTTTTGGCCCTTTGATCAAATCAACAACATCATCTAAACGCCAACCTATGACATCAACAATGTCACCGGTTTTTTGACCAACACCAACAATTTTATCTTCTGGTGATAATTTCTCGCTATTGGCAGCAGGCCCTCCGGCCACTAAACTTTTGATGACGGTGTAGTCATCATCCATTTGCAACACGGCCCCAATACCCTCAAGACTTAAATTCATTTCCATTTGGAAACGTTCTGCATTACGAGGAGATAAATAACTTGTATGAGGTTCAACACTACGAGCAAACGCGTTCATTACTGTTTGAAACACGTCTTCGCTTTGTGTTTGGCTTAAACGCTTAATGGCATTGTTGTAACGCTTCTCGAGCACTTCAACAATTTCAGGCCACTTTTTACCGGTCAATTTAAGATTTAACGCGTCATATTTAACGCGCTGACGCCAAAGTTCATTCACTTCGGCTTCATCTTTTGGCCATTGCGCATCTTTGCGATCAAATTCATACGCATCGCCAGCTTGAGTAAAATCGAACTCTTTATCAAGCAAAGACAACGCATAAGCAAAACGCTCATAACGACGTTTCTGTACTAGGTCGTACATGGTAAATGCAGGGCTAATATCGCCTGATTCAACCATGTTATCAAACTGGTTTTGATATTGACTAAAGCTCGCAATGTCTGCCGCAGTCAGCACATTACGACGATAATCAAGTTGCTCAAGAAAACGGGTATATATTTGCTCAGAGAATGCATCGTCAAGTACAAAACGATGATAATGCGAGCGAGTAAACAAAGTTGTTACTCGCTTGCTAGCCACTTTATGTTGTGGCTCTTGTGCTAGTTTAGGTAACTCGCTGATTTGAATCGTTGGTGAAATTGCCCATGCCGAAAAGCCGACAAATAAACTGGCAATTGACGCGGCCAAGGTAAGTTTTCGCATCAACAAGTACTCCTTAAATTTCTATAATAGTATGTGCTCAGCACGTACTTTGATGGATAAGCCAGAATCTAATTGAACAAGCACATCCTCTTTATTAATATCAGTCACAACACCAGGAACAGGTGTGGCACCTAATTTAACATTAACGCGTTGTTTTTGTTTTAAATCTTCTAGCTTAGCCGGCACAAGTTTAATCACTGGAGCCGCTACCGGTGCAGGACGTTCCTTTTTAACGGCAGGAGCACGTTTAGGTGCCACTTTCTTTGCCGGCTTTTTAGGCGCTAACGCTTGACGTTTTGCTTTAGCTTTATCTTGGCTTTCTTTAAGCGTCAAAATAGCATGGTCAATGTGCTCTTGTTCTAATTCAGCACATTCATTACCGTCAAGATCTATACGTTTAGCACCTGCTTTAACGCCTTTCAAATAGCGCCAGCTGCTTGTGTAACGACGAAGCGCTACACGTAATTGTGTTTTACTGACTTTAGAATCATCAGCTAACCGTTCAGCCAAATCTTGAAACAAACCAATTTTTAATGGCTTCGTTTCACCTTCTGCAATAAAGCATAAAGGAAAGGTTTCATATAAATACGCTAAAATTGCGTTGGTGTCGGTCAACTTGTCTGTTGATTCCATTTTTACTTCCACGTTAATAAAGGGACTGATTATGCGGCATACAATTTGCCTTGCAGTCGTTCATCTTTCGTTAAACCTTACTGTTAAGGCTTAACGTACAAAATATCACTATCCGCCAGTTTGCTAAAGTCATTGAAACAAACCTTAACAATTTAACCAAACTTACTCTCAGCTTAATCATCGCTCATCAGTAAATCCAGCACAAATGCGTATAGCGGCATATTATAAAGCCCGCGACAGCGAATGCGACCATGATTTAATCTAATTTGTTCGCTATTTAACCAAATAGGCAAGTTTCGAAACTTTTTACCATGTTTTCTAAACCAATTTGATCATCTTGATCGAATCGATTCAGTAATGGGCTGTCAATATCTAACACTGCCACAACCTCATTACCCTGCCTAACAGGGATCACGATTTCTGAATTACTGGCAGAATCGCATGCAATGTGGCCATCAAATTGATGAACGTCGGCAACTCGTTGGGTTTTATTTTCTGCTGCGGCAGTGCCACAAACACCTTTGCCGATATTGATACGGGTACAAGCCACTTTACCTTGGAATGGTCCAAGGACTAATTGTTCACCACGCTTAATATAAAAACCTGCCCAATTTAGGTCTTCTAGGTTGTCATTTAGCAACGCTGAAAAATTTGCCATAGCAGCAATCAAATCATCTTCGCCTTCAAGTAAAGCTTGTGCTTGACGATTTAATGTTTGGTAAAATTCGGTTTTCATGTCCATTCCTTAAGCTGACACTCAATCGAAGAATGAGTGATGAATACGACTATTCTGCAGATGTAGTTTTAGCCGTAGTCTTTTTAGTTTTCGCTGTAGGAGCGTTTTTAACCTGTACGATGCCTTTTAGCAAGTTAGAAAGCTCATCTTTATTGTTTGCTAGATAAAATGCCAGCTGTTCGCATTTATTTTCATCAAGTCCGAGGTCTGCCTTAATAAGAAATGGCACTAGGTTATCGGAAATATCGAGCATCTTATCGTAGGCATCAGCCTCTTTCTTCGATATAAATGTCATCTTTTCCACCCCTTCTCTGACCACGACAAATTGGGTTATCACTGCCATGATGTAATCCTCACTGTTTTTATATACAGTGCATAGAATCTCACATAGTTAACTTATGATGCAAGTGTTCTGATTATTCTGATATTATCAAGCACAAGAAAATCGAGATTATTTAACAATTAACTCATTTTTCTGCCAATATAAGGCCAAGCAGAGAGGTTTGACTCTTCGCTACCCAATAATGTGTTTTACTATGGATTAGATTAATTCTTCATGCATGAATTTGATGATCATGATTCTATAATTTTATGCCAATCATGTGATTTGGCAGTGAGAAAACGAGCTTTGCCTTCAAGTGCCCGTGCGCTTTGTCCGCGTTGCCACACGGCGCTCTATGATTCACCTTATTGCTCCATTAATGGCATGCTAGCGTTATGCGTTGCGGCGTTAATTATTTTTATTCCTGCTAATTTATTGCCAGTACTCGAAATCCACTTCCTTGGCAGTGTACGAACCACTACGGTGCTGCAAGCTGCTGTGACGGTTTGGGCCGAAGGATATTGGGTTGTAGGCCTAGCGGTAATGGTTGCTGCAGTTATCGCGCCTGGGTTATTGATTTTGTCAATTATGGCTCAAGTTGTAATTGTAAAATTAAAACTGCACAACTCATTTTGGCAAAGAACCTACACTACATTGTTAAAAAATCATGGTTTGATATCACAAATGACCATGTTAGAAATTTATGTCATCAGTTTTCTCGTGTCGGCCTTTCAGTTATCAGACTTTTCCGATGTGTATTTTGGTATGGGAACATTCAGTTTTACAATGTTGTTTATCATCATCTTATTTTTACAACGTGAATATAACCTAGAACACATGTGGAGTTATGTAGATGCCTAGTACTCCAATTACACCATCCAATGAACATATAGTGGACAGCACTAAGCAAACTGCGAATACCGATAACGAGCCGAAAACTGAGGTTTTACCTCATCTTCAGGGCAAGAAAATGGGCTTATGTTTATGCCCTGTTTGTCGCAAACTTAACGTCACAAGTAACAGTCATTGTCGACGTTGTTTTAGTCAATTAAGTAGCCGTAATTATGCCAGCATCCAACAAAGTTGGGCTTTATTAGTTACCGCGACAATTTTACTTGTTGTCGCCAACATTTACCCTATTACCTTATTAACTAATCGCGGAGTGGTCACCAATGACACCATTTTTAGTGGCATTAGTCATTTAGTCAAAACCGGTATGTTTCCGATTGCTATTATTGTTTTTACTGCCAGTATTTTAGTACCTTGGCTTAAAATTATTGGCTTAGCGACTTACTTGACGGCTATTAGTTTTAACTTACCAATATCAAAAAGAAAATTAATGGTTGGGTTTCACATTATTGAATGGATCGGCCGCTGGTCAATGCTCGATTTATTCGTTATTTCATTAACCGTTGCCTTAGTTAATATGGGGCAATTATTAGACGCAAAACCTGCACCTGCCGCGACAGCATTTGCGTTAGTTATCTTACTAACACAAGTTGCAGCAAAAGTGTTAGATACTCGATTACTTTGGGACCGCTTGGAAAACACTGATGACACAAATTGAATCGCCTAAAATTGTGAAGAAAAAGTTATTCTCGCCAATATGGTTATTACCGGTTGTTGCTTTGATATTAGGTGCCTGGTTAGGGGTCAAAAGCATTAAAGAATCCGGCATTGAAATATTAATACATTTCCCTAGTGCTACGGGTATTGATATCGGCAAAACGTTGGTCAAATACCAAGGATTGACGGTAGGTAAAGTCACTGACATTGGTATTGACGATGATCTAAAAGGGGTAAACGTTAAAGTTATTATGGATTACCGTGCCGACCCTTTCCTCAATAAAAACACCCTTTTTTGGTTAGTAAAACCTAAAGCAAGTATTACCGGAGTTGAAGGGCTCGATACGTTATTTTCTGGTAATTATATTGCCCTTCAACCTGGTGATGGCCGCTCTGCAACCGTATTTGAAGCACAACGTGAAGCGCCTGCGATACTCCCCGGCAGTGAAGGACTGATGATCGAACTAAAATCCCCTAAACTGGGTTCGATTGATGTTGGCTCGCCTGTATTTTACCGTCAAGCACCTGTCGGAAGCATTGTCAGTTATCGCCTCGACGGAAATAAACAAATAATTATCAGCGCATTTGTTCAAGAACAATATGCCCATTTAGTCAATAAAGACTCCCATTTTTGGAATGTATCGGGCTTGAAAATCGATGCTTCTTTAGCGGGGATAAAAGTCAGCACTGAAAGTATCGCGTCTATTTTGGCCGGCGGCATCAGCTTTGATACCGGCAGCTACACTGAAAAGGCCCAAAATGGTGATGTTTACAACCTATATGAGGATGAGCTTACCGCTATTGGAGGTGTTCATTTTGATTTAACTGCATCTAGCAGTGAAGATGTTAATGAAGGCACCGCCATCACCTACCGCGGTATCGTTATTGGTGAAATAGAAAAAGTAACCTTAACCGACACTGGAGTGAAGCTTATTGCTCGGGTTGAACATCATTACAAAGCATTAATTACCAACGATAGCCAATTTTGGATAAGTGGTGCCGAGTTATCATTAAAAGGTGTCAAAAATATCAGTAGACTGGTTACTGGCAGTGTTATTAATGTCTTACCAGGCACTCAAATAACCGAAGAGGCGATGCAATTTGAATTGGCATCACATGCTCCCGATTTGCTCAGTCAAGACAAACTTAAATTGACGGTAGTTGCCACGACCCACACAGGTGTCAGTAATGGCGCGCAAGTGCGATATAAACAATTGCCTATAGGGCAGATAACCAGTATTGGTTTAAGTAAAGACTTTTCAACTGTTGAATATAGCATTGAAATTCAACCAGAATTTAAGAGTTTGCTGACTAAGGGAAGCTTCTTTGTTCCTGAAAGTGCCATAGCCATTAATGCTTCACTAGAGGGCGTTAATGTTAAAACTCGCGACCTCACTACGATGTTGGAAGGCGCTATTAGCTTAATTCCGGGTAACAGCGAAATGCTGCTTTCGGCTAATAGTACTTTAACACTGCACGAATCAATTGAATCGGCCCAAACGCTTTACGCTCAACAACAGCTGACACCCTTTACTTTAACTAGTATTGATGGTGCCGACTTAGCTGAAGGCTCACCAATTTATTACAAAAAAATGCAAATAGGCTCAGTGAATAAAGTCAATTGGTTAGCTAAAACGGATAAATTTAATATCGATATCAATATCGACAATAAATTTGTTCCGTTAATTAAGCCGACTACGGTTTTTTGGCGTAATGACGCTGTAGCCATCAATGCCAGTTTAGCCGGTGTCGATATCAATGTTGCACCATTGAAAGGTGCAATAAATGGCAGTATTACCCTTGGACATATAGACGACAGAGTTGATACTGAAAATAATCAACCTAATCTACGATTATATGACAACAAGTCACTCGCACTCATGCAGGCTAAAGTCATCAACCTCACTCTGCCTGTGAGTACTAAAGTGTCAGAAAAAGCGGCTATTCGCTATCAAGGGCATAAAATTGGTGAAGTGTCACAGGTTAAACTAAATCGAGATTTAAACACTCAGAATGCACAAGCTTATATTTATGGCCATTACGTAAACCATTTTAGTGCCAGTGACACTGAATTTTTTATCGTCGATGCACAAATTTCTTTAGCGGGTATTAATGCCCCAGAAACACTGTTAACGGGTCCTTATATTGGTGTTATCCCAGGTAACAGCACAGAAATTATTGATAATTTTGTTGCCCAACCTCACTCGAGCTTTGAGGCTACCGTACCTAAAGATGCATTAGCATTCCAATTAGTTGACGATCAACTAGGTTCTATTAAGGTCGGTACACCGCTATTTTTCCGCGGAATT
This sequence comes from Shewanella sp. AC34-MNA-CIBAN-0136, assembly GCF_040309945.1. Lineage (NCBI taxonomy): Bacteria > Pseudomonadati > Pseudomonadota > Gammaproteobacteria > Alteromonadales > Shewanellaceae > Shewanella > Shewanella sp. AC34-MNA-CIBAN-0136. Next base: position 42,714 of record NZ_JBEOPJ010000005.1, read on the forward strand.
AAAGTCGGACAAATTGATGGATACAGGTTGGATGACTCAGGGATTGAAATTACGTTGTTTGCCCATGTAAATGCTGAATATAGTCACTTAATCAACCAGACTAGCCAGTTTTGGGATGCCTCTGGTATTAAATTAGACGTCGGTTTATTTTCGGGTGCACAGTTAGAAACAGGCTCATTAGAAACGATACTCGCCGGTGGTATAGCATTTGCGACCCAAGATACAACATCAGACAGTAACAGTATCAATGCAACCGAACGTTTCCCATTGCATGAGAATATGCAAGATGAATGGGCACAATGGCGACCTACACAAACTAAGTAACCTCAGCTAGAGATAATACAATTAGTACAAAAAAAAGGCCGATATATTTATCGGCCTTTTTATTTATCTTATTGATTTCGATAATTGATTTCGATAATTGATTTTTAACCATAAAACCAATAACACACACCGATGGCGGCACTAATACCTGCAAAATCTGCTGCTAAACCACACCCTAGTGCATGACGACCATTACGGATCCCCACTGAACCAAAGTACACAGCCAACACATAAAATGTCGTTTCGGTACTGCCTTGTAAAATAGCTGCTAGTCGGCCCGCAAAAGAATCAACTCCGTGATGACTCATGGTTTCTAACATCATCGCACGCGCACCAGAACCGCTAAAAGGTTTCATGAACGCGGTTGGCATCGCATCAATAAAGCGCGTATCGGCGCCTAATGCACTCACGCCACTTGCTAACAGCTGTAAGGCATAATCTAACGCCCCTGAAGCCCTAAGAAACCCAATGGCTAATAACATCGCCAGCAAATAAGGGATTAGCTGAATTGCTTGGCTAAAGCCCTGTTTAGCGCCATCAACAAACTCGTCATACACGGCAATTTTGCGATAACCTGCGACTAAAATAAAACTTAAAATCAGCAACAACAGTATACCGTTACCTAACACCATAGACACCTGGCCTATCGCATCGGCGGATAATGTCACCAAATAAGCAATCCCGGCCATGAATACACTCATAATGGTTGCAGCATAAGCCAAAATAACACTATTGATTAACGAGATACGCTGCACTAACGCGACAACCAATAGTCCCACAACGGTGGAAACACTTGTGGCCAATAAAATGGGTAAAAAGATATCAGCAGGATTAGCCGCACCTTGTTGGGCACGATAAAGAAAGACTGTTACAGGGACTAATGTTACTGATGAAGTATTTAATACTAAAAATAAAATTTGGGCGTTGGTTGCTACTGATTTTACAGGGTTAAGAGTTTGCAGATCATGCATCGCTTTTAAGCCTAAAGGCGTTGCTGCATTGTCCAGTCCCAGCATGTTAGCAGTAAGATTCATGCTAATGCTGCCATAGGCGACATGTCCACGAGGAACTTCTGGCATCAACTTAGACAGTAAAGGTTCAAATATGCGGGCAAACAAACCCACCACACCGGCCTTTTCACCGACTTGCATCAAGCCCATCCATAACGCTAACACACCAATTAAGCCAAGCGAGATGTCAGCGGCTAACTTAGCACTGGCAAACAATGCCGTCACCGACTCGCTTAATACATCGACATTGCCATTCACTAATTGAATCGAGATAGACAACGCAGCAATGATAAAAAATAATAACCACACTCTATTTAGCACACACCACTCCATTAGCCAGTCGGTTTTATTAACGTCAATATACAGTAATCATTGCCAAACAGGGTGTACAATTCCGTGATATGATCGCTTCAATTACTGCAACAATAATGTATCATTTCTTATTATGGCCCAATTAAATATAAACTTTATCAATCACATTGAGAAAGAGTTACCCGCTCACTTGGCTTTAGAAGAGTTTATCGCCTATTGTGATAAACCACTTCGTAAATCCATTCGGGTGAATACGCTTAAAATCAGTACTGCACAATTTGTCAGCATCATGACTAAAGCCGGCTGGCAACTGTCTCCAGTACCTTGGTGTGCTGACGGATTTTGGATTGAGGGTAAAGATGATATCCAACTGGGTAATGCCATTGAACATATTCAAGGGCTATTTTATATCCAAGAAGCCAGCTCAATGCTGCCGCCGACCGCATTGTTTTCCAATGAAACCGCCGCCGAAATAATCTTAGATGTCGCTTCTGCACCAGGTTCTAAGACAACGCAAATCGCAGCCTTAATGAATAACAGTGGCTTATTAGTCGCTAATGAATATTCTGCCAGTCGCGTTAAAGTATTACACGCTAATGTGTTACGTATGGGGGCCAGCCACACCGCCCTAACCCATTTTGATGGCCGAGTCTTTGGTGAATATTTATATGAATCGTTTGATGCTATTTTATTGGATGCTCCTTGTGGCGGCGAAGGTACCGTCCGTAAAGATCCCTTGGCATTAAAACACTGGGATATTGAAGATGTTACTGCGATTGCTGAAACCCAAAAAGATCTTATCGAATCAGCATTTTTAGCGTTAAAGCCAGGCGGAGTGTTAGTCTATTCGACTTGTACTCTAAGCCAGTTAGAAAACCAACATATCTGTTATCACTTACAGCAAACTTACCCTGATGCGGTTGAGTTTGTGTCACTGGCTGAGTTATTTGATGGTGCAGATAAAGCATGCACTAAAGAAGGTTTTTTACATGTTTGGCCACAGATTTACGACAGCGAAGGATTTTTTGTCGCCAAAATTCGTAAAACCGCCTCAGTCGAGCGAGTAAAAAAACAGCCTAAATTACAAAAAAACTTTCCTTTTACTCCCGTAAACGAAAAGCAAAAAGTGGAATTAACACAATACTTTCAAAACAACTTCTGTCTCGAGTTACCCAGCGATGACGTGATCATGTTGCGTGACGATGAATATTGGTTGTTTCCAGCCCAATTTATGCCTTTTATAGGCAAGATGCGTTTTCAGCGTATTGGTATTAAGCTCGCTGATGCGATGAAAAAAGGCTACAAAGCTAAACATGAAGCCGTTATTGCTTTATCGGCAGCAGCGCATAATCCAGCAAAAACCATGGAATTAAGTGCGTCGCAAGCACAAGGTTTTTTAATGGGTCGTGATATTGCTACAAGCACTTTTGATCAACCGACACAGCAGCAGTTAGCCATCATGCCACAAGGCGAAATGTTAGTGAGTTATCATAAAGTCGTGCTTGGGGTTGTAAAACATTTAGGCCATAGACTGAAAAACAATTTACCGCGTGATTTGGTCCGCGATAACGTTAACTTGAGCCTATAGCACGCTACACTATTTCGATGAGCAAGAATAAAGAATATAAAACATAATTATCAATGAATTACTATACAACACAGTGATAAAACAGAGTGCTAAACCAACATTATTAATTAAATTTTATGCACAACACAATTTGAGTGCCTATAATTAATTCATGTTCGACTCAGTATTTGGCATTTTAAGCTATCTTAAGATGCCACAACAGTAGCGCAAGGCTCTTAATCGAGCCCTTTCCCTAGGCCCAAAACAATTGGATAGTTTTGGGCCTTTTTTTATTATTTCACCCACCAGCACGCCCTAAAATGTGCTTAAGTCATAGGTTCATGGTGGTATTTGAGTAACGTTAGCGCAATTATTTAAGCAACTGCGCTAACGTTATTTTGTTTGCCTGCACAGCAGGCATATCAGAACTTTATTGCCGCGAAGTAAGCCACAAATTAGATAATTTGCTGTTAGTCTCAGGATTGAATTAGCTTCAATCTTGAACTAGCTGCAGATTTGATTTAGCGGCCAACTAACTGAGCGGCATCTTTAAATAAATTAAAAAAGTTATCCGTGGTGTATTGAGCTAACTCTTCGAATTTTTCACCGCGCAATTCTGCGACAAATTCGGCAACATCTCGAACATAAGCAGGCTGATTTTCTTGGCCACGATGCGGCACCGGAGCTAAATAAGGTGAATCGGTTTCGACCAGTAATCGGTCTTTTGGTACTTGGCGAATAACACTGCGCAATTCACCTGCATTTTTAAACGTTACAATTCCTGAAACAGAAATATAAAAGCCTAAATCAATGGCGGCTTTGGCCATTTCCCAGTTTTCAGTAAAGCAATGCAACACGCCACCCACTTTGTCGGCATGACCTGCTTTTAGCATATTAATGGTATCTTCACGGGCATCGCGAGTATGTACAATTAATGGTTTATTCACCTCAACAGCTAACGCAATTTGTTGTTCAAAGCACTGCTGTTGCAAGGTTTTTGTGTCATTTGAATAGAAATAATCTAAGCCTGTTTCGCCAATGGCAACCACTCTGGGATCTTGTGCAAAACGTTTAATGTCTTCAATATTCAACCCTTCTTGTACATCGAGAGGATGTACGCCAGAAGACAAAAACACATTATTAAAGGCAGACATTTTATCTCGCATGGCTTCAAAGCCTTGCTGACGAACGTTGACGCACAATAGATAGTCAACGCCTTGAGCTTTGGCATTGTCCATAATGAATTGTAAACTGGCTGAGTCTGGGGCCGCTTTTAAGCGGTCAAGGTGGCAATGTGAATCAATTAGCATGGGAATTCTTTCGCAACTACATTAACAAATAAAACAGATGCGCAAGAATACCTAGCTACATAGTGCAGGTCAAATCGCTAGAGGCAAGTTCGCTTGATAATAATTTTTCAATATGATGTTTATGACTTTCAACATCAGTTTTAATTTTAACCCCAATACCCGCTGGGCGCCCACCAGATGCACCTAATGGATTAATCCATACCACTGTGCCTTTAAATTCATTTGTTTGAGTGGCATTAGGCAATCGATAAGCAATGGTAAGCTCTTGGCCTAAAAAATGACTTTCTGTAGTCGCAACGAATAAACCTGCAGGCTTAATAAAAGGCATATAAGCACGATAAAGTTTATGTAATGTATCGTAATTAACAACAAGATCGACCATAAATAATTATTTTCTTTCCATAAGCAGGTTAAAAATCAATATAAAAACGTTTTAATGGGTCAACTGTCTAAATGTGAGCACATATTGTTGACACAAGGCTGGCGCGTTCACACTCGGCATTGTTTCAAGTCTATGACACATGGTCATCACACGCCCAGCAAGTTCAATGACTTTTGATTGAACCAGTGGATTTAATGACTGACGACTCGTGTTTTCAGTTTTTAGCTTATTACTTTTTAACACATATTGACGCAAGTACAAATACAAAACATTAAGTGCATCAACAATTTGTTGTTCAGACACCTTCAATAAACTGTTGCTTAAATGACCCGTTTGTAAACTTTGGGCCCAATCTTGGCGAAATGTCAGCAGTTGTTGATAATGCTGACTGGTTAAACTATTTGCTAACGCAAGAGGACCACCAACAACACTAAGACACCATGTAACATCATGGATTTTGCCATCGGCATTGGCTGGCGGTAACAACTGCTGCGCCGCTAACCACTGATGGATCTCGTTTTTAGTTGGCTCAACAAAATTAAGCGTTTGACAACGACTGGTAATGGTCGCTAGTAACTGGGCTGATGTATTGGTTTGCAAAATGAGTACAACATCATCGCCAGGTTCTTCAAGGGTTTTCAATAATGCATTAGCCGCTGCCAAATTTAAGCGTTCGGCATTAACGATTATAGCTACACGTGCGCCACCTTGCTGAGCCGTTTGGGTTAACGCTTGGCAGAGCTGACGAATTTGATCGACTTTAATTTGGTTGCCATCTGGTTCGATTATATATAAATCAGGATGATTACCTGCTGCCAATAACAAACAACTTTTACACTGGCCACAAGCACCAACCGGAGTGAGTTGCTGGCAAAGCACAGTTTGGGCTGCGGCCTTAGCAAGCTTATCGCCCCCTAATGCTTTATCGATGTTGAACAAATGCGCATGACTGCTTTTGCCTCGATAATGCTGGTCAACAAAACGCTGATGTGGATCGGCTAACCAAGGCAGCTGGTCAATCTGATAATCACTCATGTCGGCACATTATCCCTTTTAATATCAATCACTGCTCACTCATAAGAGTGGATAAATGGCGTTGTAATTGTATACCAATATCATTATGCACTTGTTCCATGGATTGACTGGCATCAATCACCACAATGCTGTCATCTTCATGCGCTAATTGTAAGTAGGTTCGTCTGGCTCGCTCAAAAAAATCAATCGCTTGTTGCTCTATTCTATCAAGCTCGCCACGACTGGCTGCACGGCTTAAGCCTAACGTAGGATCAATATCCAAATATAAAGTGAGATCGGGTTTAAAACCACGTAAGCAAGCATCACTGACCGCTTTCACTAATGGCATTAACCCTCGGCCACCACCTTGATAAGCTAATGATGACAGATTGTGTCTATCGCCAAGTACCCATTGACCCGCAGACAAAGCAGGCTTAATAACATTGGCGATTAATTGTGTTCGCGCTGCATAAATAAGTAAGCATTCTGCTTCATCGCATAATGGATCTGTCTCATCGGCAATTTTAACTAAATCGCGCATTTTTTCTGCCAAAGGAGTCCCGCCCGGCTCACGAGTACACACAGGAGCCTGACCGATATACTGCTTAATAATATCGTTAACAAGGGCTATCGCGCTTGATTTACCCGCGCCTTCTAATCCTTCAATGACAATAAACTTGCCTTGCTGTTGAGTCATTTTCTTTTTCTCTGAAATTCGTTTACGGCATTATTATGGGCTTTCAACGTAGATGAAAACACATGACTGCCATCATTGCGTGAAACAAAGTACAAGTAATTTACTTTGGCTGGATTAGCGGCGGCAAATAATGATGCGCGACTTGGTGCAGCGATAGGCGTTGGCGGTAAACCATCAATCTTGTAGGTATTGAATGCCGTTGCTTCGCGTAAATCTTTACGAGTAATATTACCTTTATAACGTTCACCCATGCCATAAATTACCGTGGGGTCGGTCTGAAGACGCATACCTTTTTTAAGTCTATTATTAAACACTGCAGACACCCAATCACGCTCTTCAGGTTTGCCCGTTTCTTTTTCAATAATAGACGCAATAATTAATAATTCGTAAGGTGATGATAAGGCTAAATCAGGGTCGCGCCCTTCCCATGCTTGCGCTAAGCTTAACTGCATCATGGTGTAGCTGCGGTTTAAAATAGTCTGTAAGTTATCATCTGCATGATAATGGAATGTTTCTGGATAGAACTTACCCTCAGGCAAACCAGAGGTATCGCCATTTTGTAATAGCACTTGGTTAAAGTCGTCGGTATTTTTTGCTAAATGCTCAGTCGTGGTAAGTGCTTGCTGCCACTCGGCAATGGTTTTACCTTCGATTAAGGTGATGCTGAAAACCACTTGTTGGCCTAAGTACAGCCGTTTTAATAACGCTTCTAATGTATCGCCTGGGATCAATTGATACAAACCGGTTTTAATATGGGCAAGCTTAGGTTCAAGTTTGACCAGATATTTAACTTTCCAGCTATCGGTAATAAATGATTGTTGCTCTAGTTGTTGCGCAAGCTTAATCAAACTAGTACCAGGTTCAACCGTTAATGTTTGAATTTCAGTTAACTGTAATGGCTGTTTTTGGTAAGCGATTAAGCCAGATACAAGCCAATATCCTCCAAGACAAAATACTGTAAATAGAGGAATAAGACTGGCTAAAAAAAAGGTTTTTATGGTTTTAATCATGATGATAAATTCACACTCAAAATGTGCCTGAATCGCGGTGTTTGCGTCCAATGGCTAAATTGAAAATCGTCAATGGCAGTTACATCAACAATGCCAAATAAACTGTTCGTTATAAATATATTGTCCGCGGCCTGAATATCACCAAGTGTTAATTGTGTAGCCATAACTGAGAAACCCTGACAGAGCAGAGTATCAATTAATGTCTCACGCATCACACCACTTACGCCCGCATGGGTTATTGCTGGGGTAAACACATGACCATTTTTGACTACAAAAATATTGGCCATGGATGACTCTATCACATTACCGTCACAGTCAAACACTAGCCAATCTTGATGAGTACTCGGTAGAGGTTGTGACTTTATGAGCACCTGTTCCAATCGGTTAAGGTGTTTCATTCCCGCTAGAAGTGGTTGCCTGCCAAGACATATGGGTGATGATGCTAGCGAGATACCACTTTGCTGCCAATCAAGGTAATGCTCAGGAATGGGATGCACTGACACAACTTCTGTAACGTCTGCGCTCAAAGGAGCCTGATAACCACGGCCACCGACTCCACGCGTCAGCAATAGCTTTATACAATTTTGTGGGTATTGTTGGGCGAGTAGGATTAATTGTTGTATTAATAAGTCGCTTGGATGCCACTGAATACTTAGGCGCTCGCAACTTTGCTGCAAACGAGAAATATGCCCGTCAAGGAATAGGATCCCTGCGGGCATATCAGCTGATGCTGTGCGCATGGTTGCGAACACACCATCACCATAAGCAACACCACGATCAAATGGACTTATTAGTCCGTTTTCAACGTGATTAACCCAAACTGGTGCCATTATTTATCTTGGCTGATCCGGCTTGCCACAGCCTCTTGTTGATCTTTGTACTTCGAGCTTTTACGCGTGTTATATGGACGAGCAACCGCAGAGCTTAAGCGCTCGAAATTAAGCGCACCAATCGTCATACCAGGGCGAAGAGCCAACGGCAATTTGCCACTGTTAAAAAACTCAAGTACGATTTTACCTTGCCAACCGGGATCAATACGATGTGCGGTCACATGTACCATCAACCCTAAACGGGCAAGTGATGAGCGACCATCTAACCAACCTACAACATCTGCAGGTAAGGTCACACTTTCATAGGTTACCGCTAATGCTAATTCGCCAGGATGAAGGAAAAAAGCTTGATCATCAGCAATTTCAATTTTATCGCTCATGATCCGATCAAGTGCTATTTGCATTTCTGCACTAGGGCCACTTAAATCGATGTAAGGTGCAGTATGGTCTTTAAATACACGAAATTGGCTGCCTAAACGTACATCCACGCTCACTCCCGAAATGGCTTCAATACCAGGACGAGGATCGATAATAATGGTGCCATTATCTAAACATTGCTCAATCTCTATATCAGTTAAACGCATGCTGCACTCTCTTCTAGATAAGGCTACTTCGCCAATAAATGCTGAATTCTAGCTTTTAAAATATCAGTTGCGATACGGTTTTTACCGCCCCGTGGAACGATAATATCGGCATATTGTTTTGACGGCTCAATAAACTGTAAAAACATCGGGCGTACGGTTCGTTTATATTGTGAAATAACCGATTCCATTGTTCTGCCACGTTCAGCAACATCACGAGTTAACCGACGTAAAAAGCAAATATCTAATGGCGTATCCATAAACACACTGGCATCCATTAAGTCACGTAATTTAGGATTGGTTAATAATAGAATGCCTTCTAAGATAATCACTTTTTTAGGCTGCATGGTCAACGTGTCGCTAATACGAGTATGCTCAGTATAGCTGTAACATGGAATGCTAACTGGCTCACCTTGTTTAAGCTGAGATAAATGAGACGCTAATAACTGATGGTCTAACGCTTTTGGATGGTCGTAATTAGTTTTGACACGATCTTCCATCGTCAAATGGCTTTGATCATGATAATAAGCATCCTCATTGATCACACCAATTTGATTTGTTCCTAAATCACGACACAATTCTTCAAAAATTGTTTTAGCAATTAAACTTTTACCTGAAGCCGACGCACCGGCAATCCCAATAATGACACACTGCTGAGAATTCATCTCTTAACCTTACTCGTCTTCTGATATGCTAATTTTTACGGTTGATTGTACTTGTTGAAGTGCTAATTCTGCCCCTAGTTTGCGGGCAATTTCGCGATATATCCCTGACACTTCACTTTCTGGTTCGCTCATCACGCTCGGCGTACCATTGTCCATTGATTCACGAATATTGATGTGTAATGGCAGTGAGCCTAATAATGGTACGTTATAACGTTCCGCTATTTGACTACCACCATGAGTACCAAATGGGTGTTCTTTATGGCCACATTCAGGACAAAGATGAAAACTCATGTTCTCGATAATCCCAAGTACTGGAATGTTGACCTTGTTGAACATGGTGATGCCTTTCTTGGCATCCGCTAAAGCAATATCTTGCGGCGTTGTCACTATCACCGCACCGCTAACCGGTACTTTTTGCGATAATGTCAGTTGAATATCACCAGTTCCTGGTGGCATATCGACGATTAAATAGTCTAATTCAGGCCACTGCGTTTCGTTAAGTAACTGTGCTAAAGCACCTGCGGCCATAGGACCACGCCAAACTGCAGCTTCATCACCACTTAGCATAAAGCCAATTGATTGTGCAGAAATGCCATGCACCAATGCAGGTGTCATGTGCTTTCCATCTGGCGATTGTGGACGAAAATTAGGAATGCCCAACATCAATGGAATAGACGGGCCATAAATGTCGGCATCTAAAATACCCACTTCGGCGCCTTCAGCTTTTAACGCTAATGCGAGGTTTACTGCGGTGGTTGATTTACCCACACCGCCTTTACCAGAAGCCACAGCAATAACTTGTTTTACATTAGGAATAGGTGCAATGGCTGGCAGCGCGGAATAAACCCGTGGTTGGAAATCAATTTCACATTCCACTTCATCAATGGCGTCAAGAACAGCCAATTTATTGGTTATTGCCATCACGGTGTCACGGTATTGTGTCATACACGGATAAGGATAAACTAAGCCTAATTGTAGGCGTTTTCCTTCTATCGACAATGCGGTAACACATCCTGCACTAACCAAACCTTTATGCAAATAAGGATCTTCAAATGCTTCTAAAATATCTAACACTGGTGACAATAATTCATCACTTAATTGATAATTTGTATGCGTATTGACCAAAACGGCAACTCCGAACCAGAAATTTGCACAAGTGTATCAGAACTTGGTAAAAAAATAGCGACTAATAAGCCTTTTTAAGTCATGTTTTGGTGAAAAAAGTCTGCTAATCAGTTAGTATCAGGCAATATTTTTGGTGTAATTTGATATCGAGACAAAATGACAAAATCACAGCGTAAAATACTGGTCACAAGTGCCCTTCCTTATGCCAATGGCCCAATCCATCTAGGCCACATGCTTGAATATATCCAAACGGATATTTGGTCACGTTTTCAAAAGTTACGTGGACATGAATGCCACTACATTTGTGCCGACGATGCTCACGGCACGCCGATTATGCTTAAAGCGCAGCAAATGGGCATTACGCCAGAAGAAATGATTGCCCAAGTGCAAAAAGAGCACCAGCAAGATTTCGCGGATTTCAATATCCAGTTTGATAACTTTCACAGCACTCATAGCGACGAAAACCGCATTTTGGCCAGTGATATTTATCTAAAGCTCCGTGATCGCGGTTACATCAAAACCAAAACCATTTCACAATTATATGACCCTGAAAAGTTAATGTTCTTGCCTGACCGTTTTGTTAAAGGCACCTGCCCAAAATGTAAGTCTGAAGATCAATACGGTGATAACTGTGACAACTGTGGTGCAACTTATAGTACAACCGATCTGATAAATCCTAAATCGGCAGTCTCTGGTGCTACACCAATAATGAAAGATACCGAACACTTCTTTTTCGACCTGCCAGCATTTGAAGGCATGTTAAAAGAGTGGATTCAATCAGGTTCATTGCAACAAGAAATGGCCAACAAGCTTAACGAATGGTTTGAACAAGGCCTAAAGCAATGGGACATCTCTCGTGATGCACCCTACTTTGGTTTTGAAATCCCTGATGCTCCCGGTAAATTTTTCTATGTTTGGTTAGATGCACCTATCGGTTATATGGGCTCATTTAAAAACCTATGTGACAAGCGTGATGATTTAAACTTTGACGATTTTTGGAGTTTAGACTCTACCGCGGAGGTGTATCACTTCATCGGTAAAGACATTGTTTATTTCCACAGTTTATTCTGGCCAGCAATGCTTGAAGGCGCTGGCATTCGTAAACCGACCAGTGTTTATGCTCACGGCTATGTCACGGTAAACGGTTCAAAAATGTCTAAGTCTAAAGGCACGTTTATTAAAGCGCGTACTTATTTAGATAATTTAGATCCGGAATACCTACGTTATTATTACGCGGCTAAATTAAATAGTCGTATTGATGATTTGGATTTAAATTTAGAAGATTTCGCTCAACGAGTTAACTCAGATTTAGTCGGTAAATTAGTTAACCTTGCTTCACGAACGGCAGGTTTTATCGGCAAACGTTTTGACGGAAAGTTAGCCAAGGTAACCGACAGTAGCTTAACCGACATATTCTTAGCCAAAAGCGAAGTGATTGCCGAATTATATGAAACTCGCGAATTTGGCAAAGCGATGCGTGAAATCATGGCATTAGCTGATATTGCTAACGCCTATGTTGCCGACGCAGCACCTTGGCAATTAGTTAAGCAAGACGATAAACAAGATGAAGCACATCAAGTTTGCAGTAATGCATTAAACTTATTCAGAATCTTGGTCACTTACCTCAAGCCTGTATTACCAAAACTGGCCGGTGATGTTGAAGGTTTTTTACAGTTAACCTTAACGTGGGACAATTTGGGCCAAGATTTATCAGGTCATGAAATAGCGCCATTTAAAGCATTAATGCAGCGTATCGAACCCAAAAGCATTGAAGCTATCATCGATGCCTCTAAAGAGAACTTGCAAGCCAGTAATACGGACGCACCTAAAACCGATGCGCCGACACAAGCCGTTAATCAATTAGAGCAAGATCCTATCAGCCCAGAAATAAGCTTTGAAGATTTCGCAAAAATTGACTTACGGATTGCGCGTATCAGCAAAGCGGAACATATCGAGAAAGCCAATAAATTACTGCGTCTTGAATTAGATTTAGGCGGCGAAACCAAACAAGTATTTGCAGGTATTAAATCTGCTTATGCTCCTGAAGATTTGGTTGGCAAACTCACCGTGATGGTGGCAAACCTTGCCCCACGTACAATGAAGTTTGGTGATTCAGAAGGTATGGTATTAGCTGCAGGTCCTGGCGGTAAAGATCTGTTTATACTAGAACCCCATGAAGGTGCTCAACCTGGCATGCGCGTTAAGTAACTGTTAAATACATAGAAAAAAGACCGCCTCGGCGGTCTTTTCAACAGAAACACATCCAGAAAAACACTACCAGTGATTAAGTGATTAATCTACAAGTATAAAGTAGTGCATTAATGATTAGAATTAACATCAACATCTGATTTTGGCTTTGCATTAACTTCGTTCTGGATATCTACATCTTGTTGGTGAGTGGCATTATCTTCATCCATTGCCTGCTTTAATCGCTCTTCATATAACATAAACAGTTTAATAAAATCGTTACCAAAACGCTCACCCACTGATTCTTTCAACCACATATCGTATAAACGTTTAGAGGCTTCTTTTTCAACCCGCTTATAGGTTGCCTTTCGTCTCAACACATATTCTTCCGAATGACCTAATAACTGTAACGATGACAAGCTGAGTTCAAGAGCTGAATGATGCGTTTCCGACTCGACCGCGTCAGCGCCAGCCTCTTTTAATAAATGCCCATGACCACGGTCAAATGCTCTAGCAACAATCTTAAGTTTAGGGTAGGTATGATGTAAGTATTTAACTAACTCCACACTACTTTCTCTATTATCGATGGCCACCACAAAAAGCGAAGCTTGTTCAATGCCAGCAGTTTTTAATAAATCTGGACGAGTCGCATCACCGAAATAGGCCTTAGTATTAATACGCCTGATAGCGTCGACCTGTGAAACCTGATAATCGAGCACTACGGTTTTAATATTATTCGAAATTAAAAAGCGATTTACCACCTGGCCAAAACGGCCAATACCCGCAATAATCACCGTGCCCTCATCATCAATATTATCCTGTTCACGCTGATTTTTTTTCACTTGAAAGCGTGGATAAATCACTTTATCGAATAATATAAATAACCCTGGGGTTAAAAACATCGATAACGCGACTACGATAGATAAAGTCTGCGCCAGATCAGTTGGAATAACATGCTGTTGAACACTGAAACTCAGTAATACAAAACCAAACTCCCCCGCTTGAGCCAGACATAACGCAAACAACCAACGATCACTGCCCTTAATCCTAAAAATCAACGCTAATAAATACAGCACAAGTGCTTTAATCAGCATAACACTTAAGGTGATTGCAATTATTTCACCAAAATCAGCAAATAGAACCGTAAAGTCGATTCCAGCGCCAACAGTGATAAAAAACAATCCCAATAATAAGCCTTTAAACGGACCAATATTGGCTTCAAGCTCATGCTTAAATTCACTGTTTGCCAGTACAACGCCTGCTAAAAAGGTGCCTAATGCGGGTGATATACCCACTAAACTCATTAATGCCGCAATGCCGATGACCAACATAAGTGCTGCTGCGGTGGAGATTTCACGAGCACCTGATTCGGCGACCATTTTAAATAATGGTCTACTGAGATAGTGACCACCTAACACCACAGCCCCAATAGCTAATACCAGTACAATGGCATATGCCCAACCAGGTAATGAGGCCACTAGGCTTAACTGCTCGTGTTGTTCACTCATACTACTAACTGCAGCTTGGGCTTTCTCAACTAACTCAGGTAAGGCTAATAACGGAATAAAGGCCAACATGGGGATGACCGCGATGTCTTGAAACAACAATACCGAAAATGCGTTCTTTCCGGCGTGGGTTTTATTGAGGCGTTTTTCAGATAAGGTCTGCAACACAATTGCGGTAGAGGATAGTGAAAAAATTAATCCTATCGTTAATGCAATACTCAGTTGGTAGCCCGCATAAATTGCACAAGCCATTACCACCACAACCGAACCCACAACTTGTAAGCCACCAAGACCCAGTAAACGATTACGCATCGCCCACAACATTTTGGGTTCCAGTTCTAAGCCAACCAAAAATAGCATCATCACCACACCAAATTCGGCAAAGTGTTGAATGGTATTGGTTTCACTGCCCACTAAACCAACAATAGGACCAATGACCACACCCGCAATCAAATATCCCAACACGGAACCCAAGCCTAATTTATTCGCTAACGGAACAGCAATGACTGCAGCGGTGAGATAAATAAAAGCCTGTAAAAAGTACTCTGTCATTGGGGGTCCTTATCGGGTAAATAATTAATATCGACTTTTACACTGCAATTACAAGTGCAAGTACAAGTGCGGGCCAATATTCAGCGATGTATTTTAATCCACTACACTGGGTTAACGATATCAATAAAATGATGGGTTAAATCAAACTTACTGGCTAAATGCTGCCCTAATGCCTGAATACCAAATTGTTCAGTAGCATGATGTCCTGCAGCAAAATAATGCAGCCCTTGCTCCATTGCCGCATGATAAGTACGTTCTGACACTTCACCGCTTATAAACGCATCTACCCCCATTTGGGCTGCATAATCAATATAGTCTTGAGCACCACCAGTACACCAAGCCAAGGTTGAAATAGGCTTGCTGTTATCACCAATATGTAATGGTGCACGTTTAAGTACCTTAGTCAGTAATTGACTAAATTCGCTGGCGCTTAAAGGATGCTCTAAATGACCATGCCAGAGTAAGTCTTGTCCTACTGGTTCATATACTCGAGGACTAATAATCCCTAACTGGTAAGCTAGTTGGGCATTATTTCCAATACCGTGATGGGCATCAAGCGGTAAATGGTAGCCGAATAAACTCATATCATGGTCCATTAATGCCTTAATTCGGCGATACTTCATCCCAGTGATAATTTCTGGCTCGTTTTTCCAAAAAAAACCGTGATGAACAAGAATAGCATCAGCATTAACGGCCGCCGCTTGCTCAATTAATGCTTGGCATGCTGTTACGCCTGTCACAATCGTGCGGATATCAGACTTACCTTCAACTTGTAAGCCATTAGGAGCGTAGTCTTTAAAGGCTGACACGTTTAAAAAACTGTCTAAATATGTCCCTAACGTTTGACGAGTAATGGTAGAGGAGCCTTGATGATGTGTTGACATAATATTTTCCTAACAAAATGGATAGAAGCCTCTGAAGTCAACTCAGAAGATAATGGGCCGTTTATCACTTACAATCCGTTGTTGAATTGCAAGCGAATCAGCCACTGAGTTGTACGATTTTTTAGGGATTTAACTAATTAACCTCTGCTCAGAATAATAAACGGTATCGTGCTAATTTTAGCTTATTTATTCAATACCTTCACTAGAGATGAGTTTAATAATTCAATGTAACTCACTGTCGAATATTTCAACAACAGCAGTCATAAACGCTGATAAATCGGACTTTATGAGGGATAAACCGACAATTACAGCCACTAATTGGACTTTTGTAGCCTTCACACATTAAAATTAGTAACAACCTTCATTTAACATGATAACAAATAGGTTATTAACTATGACAACATTGACTAAAGAAGAGGTCATCGGCCAACTACAAATGGCTCTTGAAAAGCAGTCTGGACAAGCAGTTTCTATTGAACAAGCTGGCAGCTGGTACAAAATTGACGGCGGTAAATCAGTGCGCTTTAGCGAACTTGAATCCATGCATGCACAACTAACTGCATCGTCAGTAAAAAAAGCACCTACTGCGCGCCAAGCAGCTATTAAGCCTGCTGCAAGGTTAACGGCAAAAACTGCAGCGAAAAAACAACCGAGTAAAAAAGTGCAATCAAACTCAGGCGGATTAACGCCTAAGCAGTTGTGGCGTAAAAAACTCGAAAACACAACCGGTCATCAAACCTTGCCGCGTGGATTTTAATCTCTATTAGCAACAACAGATCAAACAGTATTGTTAGCAAATATTGACCACAGTGTGTAAACAAAAGGAGCCTAGGCTCCTTTTGTTTTAGTTGCATTTTCACATCGCGAATAATTACATCGAGAATAAATACATCGAGAATAATTACATCGAGAATAAATACATCGAGAATATTTACATCGCTAGGTCGACCCTGACATAACCGGTTAAGTAAACCACCCTAACCTCATCTCCGGCAGTAAAACTCATACCCGGATCCGCATCTTGGATCACCATAACTTGGCTACCATCTTCTTGCTTTATCATTAGTTCAACTAACTTAGTTTCAAGATAATATTGTTGGTTACCGTGCTGACTGCCAATGCCACCGCCAATCAACGCCCCCAAAACAGTGGCAACATCTTTACCTGAACCGCCACCAAATTGATGACCGATGACACCACCGATTAATGCACCGCCAAAGGTTTTCCAACCGCTTCGACTGTCTTCTACTAGCTGTTTCTCTGTCACATGCTTCACAGATTCAATGTGGCCGTATAACACTTTTTCAACTGGAACGGCTTGATTACGTTCGTAAGCAGCTTGGCTTTGACCACAAAACAAACAAATAGTCAGCAATACTGCAAAAAAACTCTTCACACTTACAGTTATGATTTTAAACATGGCCATTTTCCGCTAAGTTAACGATAAGGTATTACAAATAATATACTCAATTGTGAACTCACTGTCTTATTTAAATCAATCCATCGGCTTCCCGCCGCCAGAGCAAGCTCTTACTGATCCGAATGGTCTATTAGCCATCGGAGGAGACTTACGGCCAGACCGCCTAGCACAAGCCTATTACCAAGGTATTTTCCCTTGGTTTAACGCTAATGACCCCATTTTGTGGTGGTCTCCCGATCCTCGAGCGGTATTCACGCCTTGCCATCCTTTTGGCAGTAAAAGCTTAATTAAATTTCTTAAAAAGTCTTCATGGCGCTTTACCATCAATCATGCATTTTTAGATGTTGTTGCCGGTTGTGCTGGGCCCCGTAACACCCAAGATGGCACTTGGATTTCGGCCGAAATACAAATGGCCTACTATGAGCTGCATCTCCAAGGGCGTGCTCATTCTATTGAAGTATGGGATGGCGAACAGCTAGTGGGCGGATTGTATGGTATTCCGGTGGGCGGTATTTTTTGCGGTGAATCGATGTTTCATCGTCAAACAAATGCATCAAAAGCAGCCTTTGCTATACTGAATCAACACTTGGTGAAACACGATTTTCAATTGATTGATGCGCAAGTAATGAATCCTCACTTAGTTAGCCTTGGGGCTAAAGCCTTACCTAGAAGCGAGTTTTTAACGGTGCTTCATCAGTACAGAGATCGTACAACTTCAGCGTCAATGTGGAACAAACAAGAGGTGTTTATTGAATTCTAAATCTGTCAGCGTTGGAATAAGCCAGCCTTTTGATTGCAATTATATTGAAGGTAATAAAGAGCAATTGCTGGTGATCCAAGAACCGCAAATAGACGCAGCGCTGTTTGAACAACTGCTGACGATGGGCTTTCGTCGTAACGGCAATGCTATTTACAAACCTCGTTGTCCCTCCTGCCAAGCTTGTCAGCCTATTAGATTGAATGTTAATGATTTTATATTATCTAAACGCCAAAAAAGAACCTTAAAAAACAACCAAGATTTGCATTGGAAAGTCACTCATACCTCACGGCCAGAGCACTATGATTTGTATCAACGTTATATCAATGAACGTCACAACGATGGGCCAATGTTTCCTGCATCGCCAACCCAATATGATGATTTTTTATTATCAGATTGGTTACCGCCGATGTTTATTGAGGTGTTTGATCAAGAGCGATTAATTGGGGTAGCCGTAACCGATGAAATGATGAGCAGCTTCTCAGCAATTTACAGTTATTTTGATCCTGATTATGCCGACCGTTCATTAGGTTCGCTGATGATTTTAATCCAATGCCAATTAGCAAAATCATTGGGTAAACGTTTTTTATATTTAGGCTATCAAATTGATCAAAATCGGAAAATGAGCTACAAACGTCAATACCGTCCGTATCAAATTTTAACAGCACTCGGTTGGCAAGTTGGTGAAAATCTTACGGCTCTTTCTCGTTAACGCCCTTTACAGTTCAGTGTTTTTGGGGCATGATACGCCCGATTTTTTCATATTTGAAGGCTAATGGGATAACTAATTAATGGCGAAAGAAGACAACATTGAAATGCAGGGCACTATCCTTGAGACCTTGCCAAATACAATGTTCCGCGTAGAGCTTGAAAATGGACATGTGGTGATAGCCCACATCTCTGGCAAAATGCGCAAAAACTACATCCGTATTTTAACGGGTGACAAAGTCACTGTACAGTTGACTCCTTATGACCTATCAAAAGGTCGTATCGTCTTCCGCGCACGTTAATCGCTAGCCTCAACAATGTAAAAACCGACTGCCTGTCGGTTTTTTTGTTGTTATACCAAACTGCATAAATAAAGTGTATTCAACGTAAAGCAACACGCATCAAACAAGACGAATGTTCAACGTAATGGGTATCCCTTTATCAGAGCATTCAACCAGGCATCGCGATGGTTGTAATCCGTTTTGCAGAAGCACCTCATACGATCCACTACTATGTTTATTGATTTAAAAAGGGAATACCCATTTTGCTATCAATACCCATTGAATTGAACAGTAAGAAATGCTTTGAGTTGAAGGCTTATTTATAAGTAACGGTATTGGGCGCAATTAACATACATAAAAAAAGATGACCCATGGGTCATCTTTTTTAATGGCATATTTTCAAGTATATGGATTGATTCCTACGAGACTTTTTCTAACGACTCGCAATCGATATTGATCTCACCTTCTTTAACATCAATATGCGCAATACCACCCCTTTCAAGCACACCAAACAGAATCTCATCTGCTAACGGACGTTTAATCAATTCAGTGACGACACGTGACATTGGGCGTGCGCCCATCGACTTGTCATAACCTTTCTCTGCAAGCAAGGTTCGCGCTTCATCACTAACATCTAGCGTGACACGCTTATCATCTAGCTGTGCCTGAAGCTCAACTAAGAACTTATCAACCACTTTGGCGATAACGGTCATATCCAAATGATTAAACCATACAATTGAATCTAAGCGATTACGGAACTCAGGTGAAAAGACTTTATTGATTTCAGCTAAGGCATCTTGAGTGTGATCTTGCTGTCTAAAACCAATCGATTTACGAATAGTTTCTTGTACGCCAGCGTTGGTGGTCATCACTAAGGTGACATTTCTGAAATCTGCTTTGCGACCATTGTTGTCGGTCAAAGTACCGTGATCCATCACTTGCAGTAACAAGTTGAATACATCAGGATGCGCCTTTTCAATTTCATCAAGTAGCACCACACAATGCGGATTTTTAATCACTGCATCGGTTAACATACCACCTTGGTCATAACCCACATAACCTGGAGGCGCCCCGATTAAACGTGACACGGTATGACGTTCCATGTACTCAGACATATCAAAGCGAATCAGTTTAAGGTTAAGACAATTAGCTAATTGATTAGTGACTTCTGTTTTACCTACCCCAGTCGGGCCTGCAAACATAAAGCTGCCTACTGGCTTTTTCTCAGAACCTAAACCGCTGCGCGATAAGCGTATAGCAGCACTAAGGCTCTCAATCGCTTTGTCTTGACCAAATACTACCATCTTAAGGTTACGTTCAAGGTTACGTAACATATCCTTGTCAGTCGACGATACCGACTTCTCAGGAATACGCGCCAACTTAGCAATAATGGCCTCTATTTCCGCTTGACCAATGGTCTTCTTACGTTTGCTTTGCGGCATCATCACCATGCGCGCACCAGCTTCGTCAATCACATCAATCGCTTTATCAGGTAAATGACGATCGTTTATGTGTTTGGCCGATAAAATAGCCGCACTGCTGATGGCAGCTTGGGTATAACGCACCCCATGGTATTCTTCGTACTTAGATTTAAGTCCCATCAAAATTTTGGTGGTTTCGGCAACTGAAGGCTCATTAATATCAATCTTTTGGAAGCGACGCGCTAAAGCACGGTCTTTCTCGAAAATGCTTTGATATTCTTGGAATGTGGTTGAGCCCATGCAACGTAACTTACCACTCGATAATAATGGTTTAAGTAAGTTAGATGCATCCATCACACCGCCAGAAGCGGCACCAGCACCAATAATGGTATGAATTTCATCAATAAACAAAATGGCATGCTCATCAGCAGCGAGTTCTTTTAATAAGCTTTTAAAACGCTTTTCAAAATCACCACGGTATTTAGTGCCCGCTAATAATGAGCCTAAATCTAACGAATACACCGTTGCATTGGCCATAACATCAGGCACTTGCTTATTGACAATACGATAAGCTAAACCTTCAGCAATAGCCGTTTTCCCCACCCCAGCTTCACCCACTAGTAATGGGTTATTCTTACGGCGACGACACAATGTTTGAATAGCACGTTCAATTTCAGCATCACGACCAATTAATGGATCGATACTGCCGTCTTGGGCTAATTGATTTAAATTAGCAGCAAACTGCGCCAACATGCTGCGATCTTCTGGATTTTCAGATTGTTCGTCAATGCGTTCTTGATCTTGTGGTTCGCCAGAATCATCTTCTTTTGACATGCCATGAGAAATAAAATTAACCACATCTAAACGGGTAATATCACAACGACGCAGTAAATACACTGCTTGCGATTCTTGTTCACTAAAAATAGCGACGAGTACATTGGCACCAGAAACTTCGTTACGACCAGACGATTGCACATGGAATACAGCTCGTTGCAAAACACGTTGAAATCCCAAAGTGGGTTGGGTTTCACGTTCTTCAGTTGATTCTGCAATAATGGGCGTGGTTTGTTGAATGAAATTAGCCACTTCTTCTCGTAAACGATTAACATCCGCCCCACAAGCAATTAATGCTTCGTAGGCAGAAGGATTATCAATCAGCGCTAATAATAAATGTTCTACCGTCATGTATTCATGACGTGAATCTCTAGCTTGCTGAAACGCTAGGTTCAAGGTGACTTCCAGGTCTTTGTTCAGCATAAGCACCCCCTAAATTTAACCACAGACTGTGAGATATCGATTTTATACTTTCTCTAACGTACACAGTAACGGATGTTGGTTTTCTCTTGCAAACTGATTTACTTGAAAAACTTTTGTTTCTGCAATCCCAAATGGAAATACACCACACAATCCTTTGCCTTGGTTATGAATCGCTAACATAATATCTACAGCTTGCTGTTCATTTTTCTCAAAAAAACGTTGTAATACTTCTACCACAAAGTCCATCGGGGTGTAATCATCATTGTTTAGCACCACTTTATACATATGGGGTGGTTGTAGTTCAGATTCAACCTTTCCTTCAATATGTTCTACATTGCCTAATTTAGCCATTGTTTAATTCTAGCCTCTCGTTTGGTTCCCGACCACTTGATATCGTTAAATTAATTAAATGTTGTTTTTTTGTTAATTACTGCTTGACATATTTTCGTACAAATTTCATTCTGTTTGTTAGGCGGCGAATACTAGACCGCTGGATAATAAGTTTTACTATCTTACTGGTAAGTAGACAACAGAAGGAAGTGGAAGTATGGCAAACGGAACTGTTAAATGGTTCAACAACGCCAAAGGATTCGGGTTTATTTGCCCTGATCAGGGTGGCGAAGATGTATTTGCGCACTATTCAACTATCGAAATGGAAGGTTATCGTACCTTAAAAGCAGGTCAACCTGTGTGCTTCGAAGTTGAAGAAGGCCCCAAAGGAATGCATGCTTCAGCCATCTCGCCAACAATCTAATTGGTGAGACTATAAAACAAAAAGACAGGGATTTTAATCCCTGTCTTTTTTATTGCCTAAAAAAACATCAACTCAATCAATTTAATACACCTTCAACTGAAGATGTATTCATTAACAGAATAACTCACACCTAGTTAGGAGAGCTCTTGTGCACATTAACCAATTACAAACTGGTTTAATGTTGCACTAGGGCGCATTGCTTGCTCGGCTTTAGCTGCATCTAAACGGTAATAACCACCTAAATCAACTGCTGGGCCTTGTGCACCGTTCAATTCAGCAAGAATAACCGTTTCATTTGCAGCCAATGACTTAGCTAGAGGTGCAAAGTGTGCAGCAAGCTCTGCATCAGCCGTTTGCTCAGTTAATGCTTGTGCCCAATACATCGCTAGGTAAAAGTGACTACCGCGGTTATCAAGTTCACCTACACGACGTGATGGTGATTTATTGGTATCAAGGAATACACCAATTGCCACATCTAAGGTGTCTGCTAATACTTGTGCCTTAGGATTATTGGTCGTTTGGCTTAAATGCTCTAAAGACGCAGCAAGTGCTAAAAACTCACCTAATGAATCCCAACGTAAGTGACCTTCTTTTTCGACTTGTTGCACGTGCTTAGGCGCTGAACCACCGGCACCTGTTTCAAATAAGCCACCGCCATTCATTAACGGCACGATAGACAACATTTTAGCACTGGTACCCAGTTCAAGAATTGGGAATAAATCGGTTAAGTAGTCACGTAACACGTTACCCGTTACCGAAATAGTGTCTTCACCTTTGATGATGCGCTCTAGCGTAAAGCGAGTTGCATCCTCTGGCGTCATTATTTGAATGTCTAAACCAGCAGTATCTTGCTCAGCTAGATATTGAGCCACTTTCTTAATTAACTCAGCATCGTGAGCACGGTTACTGTCTAACCAAAATACCGCTGGTGTATTACTTAAACGTGCACGCTTGACGGCTAGTTTTACCCAGTCGCGAATTGGCGCATCTTTCACTTGGCACATGCGATAAATGTCGCCAGCTTCAACGTCATGGCTCATTAACACATCACCGGCTTGGTTAATCACATTAACCGTACCAGTAGCTTTAATTTCAAAGGTTTTATCGTGGCTGCCGTATTCTTCTGCTTTTTGAGCCATTAAGCCCACGTTAGGTACGCTGCCCATAGTTGTTGGATCAAATGCACCGTGCTTTTTACAGAACGAAATCGTTTCTTGATAAACACCAGCGTAACAACGATCTGGGATCATTGCTTTGGTGTCTTGTAACTGGCCATCAGGACCCCACATTTTCCCCGAAGAACGGATAGCTGCAGGCATTGATGCATCAATAATGATGTCACTAGGTACGTGTAAGTTAGTGATACCTTTATCAGAATCAACCATCGCAAGTGCTGGACGAGCAGCATAAACAGCAGCAATATCTGCTTCAATTTCGTTACGTTTAGCTTCTGGTAACGTGCTAATTTTGGCATAAACATCACCAAAACCATTGTTTACATCAACGCCTAGCTCAGCAAATAATTTACCGTGCTTATCGAACACATCTTTAAAGAACACTTTAACGGCAAGACCAAATAATATTGGGTCAGACACTTTCATCATGGTCGCTTTAAGGTGTAAAGATAGTAAAACATCTTCAGATTTTGCCGCTTCGATTTCACGAGCATAAAAATCCACTAACGCTTTTTTGCTCATCACTGATGAGTCAATAATTTCGTCCGCTAATAACGCTAAGCCGCTTTTCAATACAACGTCTTTGCCGTCTTGTTGAGTCAACACGATATTGACTTTATCAGCTGCCGCTAGAGTGACAGACTGCTCACTGCCATAGAAGTCGCCTTCGTTCATATGAGCAACGTGAGACTTAGAGTCGCTGGCCCATTTACCCATTGAATGTGGGTTTTTCTTGGCGTAGTTTTTCACTGACGTTGGTGCACGACGATCTGAGTTACCTTCACGTAATACTGGGTTTACCGCGCTACCTTTAATTTTATCATAACGCGATTGAGCTTCAACTTCTGCGTCATTTTTAGGCTCATCAGGATAGTTAGGAATGTCATAACCTTTTGCTTGAAGTTCAGCAATACAGGCTTTTAACTGCGGAATTGATGCACTAACGTTAGGTAATTTAATGATGTTAGCTTCTGGCTTATTAGCCAATTCGCCTAATTCGGTTAGCGCATCAGCAATTTTTTGCTCTGCGGTTAACTTTTCAGGGAAGTTAGCAATAACACGACCTGACAAAGAGATATCGCGCGTTTCAACTTTTACGCCAGCAGCGTTAGTGAAAGTGCGGATAATCGGTAATAAAGACAGCGTGGCAAGTGCCGGTGCTTCGTCGGTTTCTGTGTATATGATCGTTGGAGTGTTATCTTTCATTTTGTTTCCTACATTATTGTAAATTTATAATTTATTAGAATAAATTGCGTAAGCATTTGACGGGCTTTGGTGGATAACACTCGCACAAGTTAACCGTGGTCAGCGACCATGGCACACTTTTTTATAAGCCAAGTATGTGAAATCCCATATCCCTTTATTATTATATTTTGTTCTCAAACCTCTGAGATTTAGCGGTTAAAGCCGATATCTCAGAATGATAAATTAGGTACAGATCACAATTTTTAGGCGGACATCATAGATCATTCTTAGTAATTTTCAAATTCCACTAAGGGCGAATACGCAGTAAACTACCATAAATAGAGTTATATTCGTTCACTTTTCACTCACTTGTATTAGCAAAGGATGTTAACCATACCTTTATGTCAAAAATCGGTAAATTCAGTCAATTTAAAAAAACATCTACTTACAGAACTGGCGCGTCTACAAAACCAGTTAATTCAGAGGCAACAAGTGCGACAGCCAATCGTGGCAGGGCAAAATCGCGACCGCCACAAAAACCACGGCCTGAAAATCCCGTCATCGTATTATTTAACAAGCCATTTGACGTGTTGTGCCAATTTACCGATGAAGCAGGCCGACAAACATTAAAAGACTTTATTCCAGTAGCCGATGTTTACGCAGCAGGACGTTTAGACCGTGATAGTGAAGGTTTGCTATTGCTTACCAACGACGGACAATTGCAGGCAAAGCTTACCCAGCCATCGCAAAAAACCTTTAAAACCTATTGGGTTCAAGTGGAAGGAGAACCATCAGATGAGGCAATCAATGCCTTATGTAATGGGGTTGAATTAAAAGACGGCATGACATTACCGGCTAAAGTTTGCGTAATGACATCTCCTGATATTTGGCCAAGAACCCCGCCGGTGCGAGAGCGAAAAGCCATTCCAACAACCTGGCTGGAGGTGCAAATTTGTGAAGGTCGAAATCGCCAAGTCAGAAGAATGACCGCACATGTAGGTCACCCAACCTTAAGATTAATCCGTTATAAAATAGGCCAATGGTGTCTAGATGATTTACCAAATGGTGAATACAAAGTGATCAGCACGGCAATGTAATCGCTGGCAGACGCTTTATACAAGAGGGAAATATGACTGAACGCTATAAACCTAATACTACTGTAGCTTGCGTGATCCACTGCCAAGGTAAATTTTTATTGGTTGAAGAATGCATCAACGGTGAGGTTAAATTTAACCAACCAGCGGGGCATTTAGAGGCCAATGAATCGATTATTGCAGCATGCGCTCGTGAAATTGTTGAAGAAACGGGACTTGAGCTGACACCACAAGCCTTAGTAGGGATCTATCAATTTCGGGCAGCTACAGATTTAGCCTTTGTTCGTTATACATTTTGTATTGAGCTGGCCGAGCAACAACACGCCACACCCGGTGATAATGCCATTACCGCTACCCATTGGCTTAATCTTGCAGACATCATCGCCCTTGGCAACCAACTTCGTAGCCCATTAGTGCTAAAAAGTATTGAAGATTTTTTACAACAAACGGATAAAAACCATTCCGCACTGCACACGCCGTTATCGTTGCTCAATGTCGATTATTTTTAATGGCTTGTATTAGGCTATTTGTATGTGCCTCAAGATAGCCCATTAAGCGAATGCGTGATAGAATACGCGCCGCACAAATGTCGTATTAATTGACCGTTTACCAATTAATCTCTTCGATATGTGCAACTATAATCTCTGCGATATTCGCAACTAATAGTATTCAAGTTAACGACTAGCAAAAATCTAGCACAATCGCCTTGAAACATCGGCATTGCGGCACAATATATACATTATCTTTCTTCAAGGTTTTTAGGATTTATGACATCACTCAGCCCTACTTCAAACGGAAAAAAAGTCATTGTCGGCATGTCCGGCGGTGTGGACTCTTCAGTATCAGCTTACTTGTTAATGCAGCAAGGCTACGAAGTTGAAGGTCTGTTTATGAAGAACTGGGAAGAAGACGATACTGATGAATATTGCGCTGCAGCAGATGATTTAAAAGATGCTCAAGCGGTTTGCGACAAGCTAGGTATAAAAATGCACACCGTCAATTTTGCTGCCGAATACTGGGATAACGTATTCGAATACTTCTTAGCAGAATACAAAGCAGGCCGCACGCCTAATCCCGATATCATGTGTAATAAAGAAATCAAATTTAAAGCATTTCTTGAATTTGCCGACGACATTTTAGATGCTGATTATATCGCCATGGGCCATTATGTTCGTCGTCGTGACAATAGCGATGGCAGCGTTGAAATGCTCCGTGGGGTTGATGGCAATAAAGATCAAAGTTACTTCTTATACACCTTAAGCCACGAACAAGTTGCCCGTAGCTTGTTCCCTGTCGGTGAACTTGAAAAACATCAAGTACGCGAAATAGCCCAAAAATTGGGACTCATTACTCACGACAAAAAAGACAGCACTGGCATATGCTTTATTGGTGAACGTAAATTTACTGACTTCTTAGCAACGTATTTACCAGCACAACCTGGTGATATCGAAACATCGGAAGGTGAAGTGATTGGTACACATCAAGGGTTGATGTATCACACACTTGGACAACGCAAAGGCCTTGGCATTGGTGGACTGAAAAACAGCAATGAAGACCCATGGTACGTGGTTGAAAAAGATTTAGTCCGTAACGTGCTTATTGTGGCGCAAGGCGGCAATCACCCTCGTTTAATGTCAACAGGTATGACTGTCAATCAGCTCCATTGGGTTGATCGTAAAGGTCCAGCCAATAACAGCACGATTACGGTAAAGACCCGTTATCGTCAACGTGATGTTGGATGTACCCTCACCTATGATGACGCAGACAATATTACCGTGATGTTTGATGAGGCGGTTGCCGCAGTGACCCCTGGGCAATCAGCCGTGTTTTATGATGGTGACATCTGTTTAGGTGGCGGCATAATCGATACTTTAATTCGAGGATAATCCGTGAGCCAAACTCCAGACAACATCTTGTTTGAACGCACTATGGCCTTCGCGGGTATTTTACAAGCGATTGGCCAAGTGCAGTATTTAGCACGCCACGGCGAAAGTGACAAAGACGCCTTAGCTGCTACGCTTAATACTATTTTAGTCACAGAGCCTGAATCGACAGTTGAGGTCTATCAAGATAAAGCCATTTTAGATAATGGCTACCAACTGATTCAAAATCAGCTCGGCGATGGCAGTAACAAAGATGTCGAAACCACTCGTTACTTAGTTGGCGTATTAGCGCTTGAACGTAAGCTTGCCCGCTCGCCCAATGGTTTGGGTATGCTGGCAGAGCGCATCAATCAAGTGCATCGCCAACTGGCACATTTTGCGATTACCGATGAACAAGTACTTGCCAATTTTGCCAGTATTTACAGTGATATCATCAGTGAATTAGGCCCTAAATTACAAATATCAGGTAATCCCGATTGCTTAAAACAGCCTCAGGTGCAAAACAAAATTCGTGCGTTACTGCTTGCTGCAATGCGCAGTGCGGTATTATGGCGCCAATTAGGTGGCAAACGCCGCCATTTAGTGTTTGCCCGTAAAGCCATATTTGATACAGCAAAACAAAGCCAAAATAACAATTAATCGAATCACCCTACAACAAAGTTCATCAAGGAGCTTCAAATGGATCTTTCCGCACTAACTGCTATCTCTCCGGTAGACGGTCGTTATGGTAGTAAAACCGCCTCATTACGAGGGATTTTCAGCGAGTTCGGTCTTACTAAGTACCGTGTTCAAGTTGAAATCAACTGGTTAAAGCTATTATCTAGCTGCCCAGAGATTGAAGAAGTTCCCCCTTTTAGCGAAACCGCCCTTGCCGTGCTAGACAGCATCAAGGACAACTTTAGCGAACAAGACGCCCTGCGCGTTAAAGCGATTGAAAGCACCACCAATCACGACGTTAAAGCGGTTGAGTACTTTATTAAAGAACAAATTGCCAATAATGCCGAGTTAGTCGCCATTGATGAATTTGTCCATTTTGCCTGTACCTCTGAAGACATTAACAACTTATCTCATGGCTTAATGTTAAAAGAAGCGCGTGAACAAGTGCTAGTGCCGCATTGTCAGCAGATTATTGATGCGATCAAAAAATTAGCGCATGACAATAAAAGCGTGCCGTTAATGTCACGCACCCACGGCCAGCCAGCATCGCCATCAACGTTAGGCAAAGAAATGGCTAACGTTGCGGTACGTTTAGATCGCCAATTAAACCAAATCAACGCTGTTGAAATTATGGGTAAAATTAACGGTGCAGTCGGTAACTACAACGCACACATCTCTGCATACCCAGAAGTAAACTGGCATGAGTTGTCACAGCGTTTTGTCACCAGCCTTGGCATTAATTGGAACGCGTATACCACTCAGATTGAGCCACATGATTACATTGCTGAATTGTTCGATGCCATTGCTCGCTTCAACACCATCCTAATCGATTTTGATCGTGATATTTGGGGTTATGTTGCACTAGGCCACTTTAAGCAGCGCACTATCGCAGGCGAAATTGGTTCATCAACGATGCCGCACAAAGTCAACCCAATTGATTTTGAAAACTCTGAAGGCAACTTAGGTATCGCTAACGCGCTAATGCAACATTTAGCCGCTAAATTACCCGTTTCAAGATGGCAACGTGACCTAACTGACTCAACCGTGTTACGTAACTTAGGCGTTGGTATGGCTCACTCGTTAATTGCATATCAAGCAACCTTGAAAGGCATTAGCAAGTTAGAAGTGAATGAAGCACAACTTTTAGCTGAATTAGACAAAAACTGGGAAGTATTGGCAGAGCCAGTACAAACCGTAATGCGTCGTTACGGTATTGAAAAACCGTATGAGAAGTTAAAAGAACTGACGCGTGGCAAACGTATTGATGCTGCACAACTTGCAGTATTCATCGATGGTCTTGAATTACCAGAACACGTAAAAATTGAATTGAAAAAGATGACCCCAGCAAACTACATTGGCCGCGCAGAAGCCTTTGTTGATGAGCTAAAATAGTCTTATAAGCTTATACATAACATTAGCGGTCGCATATGTGGCCGCTTTTTTATTGTATTACCACTCGTTAATTATCTCGACCTGAGGTCAATGATGTACACATTAAATATTGATACCCAAGCCTTTATTAAACAGCATTGGCAGCAAAAACCACTTGTTATCAAACAGGCTTTTATCGACTTTGAAGATCCTATCGCAGCAGATGAACTTGCCGGCCTAGCCTGTGAAGAAGAAATATCATCACGCGTTGTGGTCACAAAAGGTGATGACTGGGACGTAGTCCAAGGTCCATTTGAAGACTATGACCAATTTGGTGAAGACAACTGGCAGCTATTAGTTCAAGCCGTCAACCATTGGTACCCTGACTCACAGGCTTTAGTCGAAGCATTTCGATTTTTACCAGACTGGCGCTTTGATGACCTAATGGCATCATTTGCCACGCCAGGTGGTGGTGTTGGGCCGCATATCGATAACTACGATGTGTTTATCATTCAAGGCGATGGCGAACGTCGTTGGAAAGTGGGCGACAAAGGTCAACATAAGCGTCGCGGCGATAACCCTAACTCACCGCTAGTTGACGACTTTGAACCGATTATCGATGTGGTATTGCAAAAAGGCGACGTGCTCTACATTCCACCAGGATACCCACATTGCGGCGAAACACTATCGCTCGCCTTGTCATATTCGATTGGTTTTAGAGCGCCTAGCCAACAAGAATTATTAACTGAACTCGCGGATAGTTTAATCGACAGCAACCAAGGCCAAAAACGTTTTAATTCTGTGGATGAGCCAGCAACACCAGGGATGATTAGCCAATCACACCAGCAGGGTATTATGGATTTATTGACCCAATTGGCTCAAGATCCAGCCAGCTATCAAACCATGCTAGGTAAGCTACTGAGTCAAAATCGTTTCGAACTTGATATCTGTGAAGGCGAAGAGCCATTAACGGCCGATGAGTTATTGGAAGCGATTGAGCAAGGCGCGATAATTCAACGCATTGGTGGTTTGAAAGTATTGCAGTTAGAAAATGATAATGAGCAGCGTTTGTTTATTAATGGTGAAGTGTACACCTTTACTAATGTTACAAATGACATGTTACAACTATTGGCTAACCAGGTAAGGATCACGCCTGAAGAGGCTGGTTTATTCACAGCCAACCCAGCGGCAATGGATGTTCTAACCGAATTACTCAATCAAGGGTTATTCTATTTAGCCGAAGACGATTGCGAGTAATCATTAGCATATAAGTCACTGAGCTTGATGGCGGCTATCAACAAGAGCTCATCGATATGATCCATCAAGCTCAAGATAATAAAAAAAGGCACTGTGAGTGCCTTTTTTATGTTTATTACGTCAAGTTACTAGTGGCTTAGGGCATTACCCCCACAGTTTCTCATCTTGATTCATTTTATATAAGCTTTCTGCTCGCGACACCAATAATTGTGCAAACTTAAGTTGAGTAGGATCTTTGGTTACACCCGACTTGTGCAAGTTCTCTGCTTTAAGTTGCCACATCATTGAAAAATGTCTAATCGCATCACGAGCTGTTGCCGCGACTTTCACATCAACATAATCCGAAGGTAAATCACCAGACATTACCCAAAATGTTTGTTTTTTAGGTTGCTTCGATTCCATCTTCCAAATGGCTAAATAAGGAGCAAGATAACGGCTTTCGTCAGCAAGTACTTTACTTGGGATCACCCCTTTCTCAGCCAAAAAACGGTTCGCCTTTTGAAATTGAGTACGAACCCACTCTTGTCTTAATGCCTCAGGCTCTGGTGTTGGCTGTGCAACCGGCTCTGCTACTTCTTCAGTCATAATACTTCCTATCTTATTGTTATATTACAGGTTAGAACAAAAATGCAACCTGATATTCAATCTCAAAAACACTGATGCAACATAAGTTACTTTACGTTTACGTAAGGTGGCAAGCTAAATTTCCACATCAATGACAAAAATAACTAAATCATGCTTTGTTGAGAGTATCGCTAAATGCTATCGTGCTGCAATAAATATAACAAGCAGTCGTTTGCGCCTTTTGTACTCAATTAACAGAAGGTGTGAGAACTTTACTTTAACAAGCTAGCAAGCGGAGATGTCACGTGGCAGTTTTTAATCATGTTTCGTTCGATGAACACGAACAAGTGGTCTTTTGTCATGATAAACAAAGTGGTTTAAAAGCCATAATTGCAGTCCATAACACTAACCTAGGCCCTGCCGTAGGTGGTTGTCGTATGTGGAACTATCAATCGGATGATGAAGCCTTAACAGACGTATTACGTCTTTCTCGTGGAATGACTTATAAAAATGCGTTAGCCGGTCTCACCATGGGTGGCGGTAAAGCAGTGATCATCGCCGATCCTAAAACAACCGACCGCGAAGCGTTATTCCTTGCATTTGGGCGCTTTGTGAACAGTTTAGGTGGCAAATATTATTCTGCAGAAGACGTTGGCGTATCGACATCAGACATCATGATAGCCAGTCGTGAAACTGAATTTGTTGCTGGACTTGAAGGTAAATCAGGCGATCCATCGCCACTTACCGCGTTAGGCACGTACCTTGGCATTAAAGCCGCCGTAAAACATCAACGCGGCATTGATAGCCTAAAGGGAATTAAAGTCTCTGTGCAAGGCGTGGGACACGTTGGTTATTACTTGTGTAAGCATTTACATGATGCAGGCGCTGAACTCATTGTTACCGACATTCATCAAGCCTCGCTTGACCGTGTTGCAACCGAATTTGGTGCAACCGTTGTTGCTCCACAAGATATCTATACCCAGGATGTTGATGTCTATGCGCCTTGTGCATTAGGTGCAACACTTAACGACACAACCTTGCCATTACTAAAAGCGACCATTGTTGCCGGTTGTGCCAATAACCAGTTAGCTGAAGTTCGCCACGGTGAAAAACTCAAGCAAATGGGTATTCTGTACGCGCCAGATTATGTGATTAATGCTGGCGGTATTATCAATGTGTCATTTGAGAAAAACTATGACGCTGCAGCCTCTACCGCCAAGGTTGAGCAGATTTACAATACCCTGCTGACTATTTTTGAACGTGCTGATAGCGAGAACCGCACTACCGGTTCTGTAGCCGATGAAATGGCTAAAGCAATTATTGATGCCGCAAGATAGTTAATCAGCTTGATATTAAGGCTTTTGAATCCCTTAATATAACTTTATAAACATGCATTTATAAAAATCAATTTATAAACATAACTTTATAAAAAAAGCTAAAAGGAAATGCCTGTGCATTTCCTTTTTTATTACTCTTCCCTCCAGATATTGCTGGTGACGGGTTCATCAAGTTGCAACAAATCGTTCACCTTAGCGTCAAATAACTGCCCTACTCTACATCAACACTGACGCAATCTGTGTATTAGGGTGAATGACGGATGATCTCACACAGCAAAAAAAGCAATCAACAACGCCAACCTTTATCTCACTTAACGCATAGTGACAAAATTCAGCATTTTCATGCGTTGTGGATATCGGATGTTCATCTAGGCAGCATTGATTGTAAAGCAGACTTTTTATTACATTTCCTCAATCATAGCCAATGCCAATACTTGTATTTAGTCGGTGACATTGTCGATATCTGGGCACTGAAAAAACGTGTTTATTGGCCCGACAGCCACAATGAAGTGATACAAAAAATCCTCGAACTGGCCAGTAGTGGCACCCAAGTTATTTACATACCAGGTAATCATGATGAGGCTTTCAAAGATTATGCCGACAGTCATTTCAGAGGTATTACCCTCGTTAAACAGCATATTCATCAGTCTCTGAGTGGTAAACGTTTTTTAATGCTTCATGGCGATCAATTTGACTCACAAGTATGTGTTAGTCGTACCTACGCAAAATTAGGCGACCATTTATATGATGTGTTGTTGTGGCTAAATCGTCAGTTACACAGAGTAAGAAGCCGCCTAGGATATCCATATTGGTCACTAGCCAGCTACATAAAACTCCGCGTCAACAAAGCTCAGCAAGCCATTAACCAATACCGAGATGCCGTACTGCGCTATGCCATTAAAAAACAAGTCGACATGGTGATATGTGGCCATATTCATCAGCCAGAATTATCACAGCATACGATTAATAACCACATCATCACTTACGCAAATGATGGTGATTGGGTTGAAAATTGTACTCTCATAGCAGAGACAGAATCTGGAGATGTGCAGTTGCTTAAGTGGGATGAACAAACGTTGCAAGCTACAGCAGTAAACACGATTGATTTTGGCAGTTCAGAGGCTACATCAATCATCACGCCCCAAAAACAGCACGTTGCATAAATAAGGCTAAAATATGATATTTACTGTTGATAATATGGTCGAAAAAAACCTGCCAAATGTGCATAACAAGCCTTGGTTAGCCGTGCCGACTAAAGCCATGTTGCGTTACTTGCTTCATGAAAAGCAGTGTAATGACATTGCCAACGAACATGCGCATTTATCCGGGGTCGATTTTGTTGAACAAATTCTTGCCTGTTTGAATTTCAGTTACAGCGTCCCCAATAACGAAATTGAAAATATTCCCATTGAAGGTCGAGTGGTGATCTACGCCAATCACCCTATCGGTTCACTTGATGCGCTGGCATTAATCAAACTGATTAGTCAGGTGAGACCAGACATCAAGGTCGTTGCCAATGAATTACTAATGGCCATTAAACCGCTTCATTCCATTTTATTGCCAGTACGTAACATGACTGGTGGAACACCGAAACAGCACTTAAATGAAATTCATCATCACCTCAAAAATGAAGGTGCGGTATTGATTTTCCCCTCAGGTGAAGTATCGCGTTTACGCCCTACGGGTGTCACTGACTTACATTGGCACAGCGGATTTTTAAAAATGGCTCGCGCCTGTAATGCGCCGCTTTTACCTATGTATGTTGATGCAAAGAACTCCGCTACATTTTATGGTGCTTCAATGATTTACAAACCATTAGCGACGTTATTGCTGGTCAAAGAAATGTTTAAACAAATGGATCATGTGATGCCAGTGCGGATTGGCCAATTAATAGCAAAAGAAGTTGTCAGCACTCAAGACTTTCCGCTTAAAACTAAAGTGAATCTGCTTAAAAATCATTTATATCGCATTGGTAAAAATCGCAGTCCGTTATTCATTACCCAAAATGCCATTGCTCATCCTGAAAAACGCAGTGAGCTACAACAAGCATTACAACAATGCGAATTGCTCGGTAAAACCCAAGACAATAAACAAATCTATTTATACAAGCATACTCACAGCAGTCCTATTATGCGTGAGATTGGCCGGCTTCGTGAAATCGCCTTCAGAGCCGTGGGCGAAGGTACCGGTAAACGTCGCGATACCGATAAATATGATAATCACTATTTTCATTTAGTGTTATGGGATAAAGACGAATTAGAGATTGTGGGTGCCTATCGTTTTGCCAGTGCCAAAATGCTCCACGAATCCATTGGTGAAAATGCGCTGTATAGCCAATCACTATTTGAATACCACGATGCGTTTGCTCCCTATTTTGACCAAGGACTCGAACTTGGCCGCAGCTTTGTGCAACCTAAATATTGGGGCCGCCGTAGTTTAGAATATTTGTGGCAAGGTATTGGTGCATTTTTAATTAAAAACCCACAGTATCGTTACCTCTTTGGGCCTGTGTCGCTAAGCGATAGTCTACCTGTCCCCGCCAAAGAGATGCTGGTGTTTTTTTACCAAAATCATTTTGCCACCAAACACGTTTTAGCGACTTCATTTAATTCATATCAATTCACCGACGAACGTCAGCATCAATTGCATCAGTTATTTAATGGCGATGACTATGCTGAGAACTTTAAAATACTCAAACGGACGCTATCGAATATGGGTGTATCAGTACCGACGTTATTTAAGCAATATGGCGAATTGTGCGACAACAATGGCGTACAGTTTCTCGACTTTGGTATTGATGCAGAGTTTGGTGACTGTATCGATGGTTTAGTGTTAGTCGATATTCATCAGTTAAAGCCGATAAAATATCAAAAATACTTGGCTGGTCATTTACCTGAAAACAAAATTGCATCTTGACCAGATACAAGCTTATAACGTGAGTAAGTCGTTGTCATTGGCCGTTAAATGATTGTTACACTGATATTTATCTGATATAAAAGAATAAATACGTGGAGAATCGCTTATGACAACTGCTACTGAATTGTTGACAGAGACATTACCTGATAACCCGACTAAACATCTCTGTGTCGCGGACATCATGACTACGCGAGTGGTTACCATAGAGATGGATGACCGGCTGACACTGGCCAAAGAAATTTTTGACAATGTCAGCTTTCATCATCTACTCGTGGTTGATAACGAGCAATTGAGTGGCATATTGTCTCATCGGGACTTTCTACGGGCACTCAGTCCTAATATCGGTACCGCTGCTGAATTAATTAGAGACACTGAAACCCTGCATAAAAGGGTTCATCAAGTCATGACTCACAATCCATTCACTATTGCTCCTCATTGCGATATCAACCAAGCAACCAGACTTATTTTAGACCACGATATAGGGTGTTTACCGGTATTAGACAACAACACCATCGTGGGCATTATTACTTGGAAAGATCTATTGAAGGCCTATTACGTGAAGTAAATGGTCTGCTTTTCATCTATTTAATCGTTAACAAAAAATAGTCTGCCTGTTACTACTGTATTTTTGAACTGTCCTTTTGATCGAATACTCATGTATAAGTTCCGTATATTATCCGTATATTCCGACATACAACCCTGCTTCATTTATCATCAACCGCTAATATTTAAATTCCGAAAAATCATATTTTGGCAATAGCTCTTCCAAAAAATAAATATTACTAAGCTTGCCAACTAGATAGCTTCATTTCGTAAATTGTTCATATTTATATGCTGGAAAATGTCACATTACTCTGCTTTTATTAGACACAGGGCTCGTGGCTATCATGTGATAAGGACAGCATTATGATTAAGTTTACATACCACCTCAATCAAGACAACATTGAGTTGCAAGCGAGTAATTGGTGCGGACTAGAACGAGTATTTATTAATGGCAAAGTGGTGTCACGCAAGTTCAACTTTGGTTTACAAAGCATGCATGATGTACTGCTTAATAATGGCAAAAAGTGTCGTTTTCAATTAATAGTCGATCCACAAACAGAATTAGTCTCTTGCCGTATTTACAAACAAAACCAATTGGTGACTATTTTAAATCAAGGTAAAAAACAGCTACAAAAAAGCCAGTTCCTAATCGAAACTAGCTTCGTTGTTGTATGTGTTGGCATGCTCAGCTTGTATTGGTTAACTTAAGTTAAACATAACCAATGAGATTGGTATAACACAAGCTGGCTTAGGTATTAACCTATGGTGAAATCAAGCTGAACGGTAGATTTTGCTTCTGTTGGCTTACCATCAACAAATTTAGGCGCATAACGCCATTGACTAAGCGCTTCTATCGATTCTTTTTCAAACTGGGTGCCACCTTTAGAGTCAATGATCTCAGGTGATTTAACAAAACCATTTTCATCAACTGTAAACTCAACTTGCACCCAACCAGATTTTCTTCTTTGGGCATATGATTGCGGGTATTTTGGTGGTTTTCTAAATAACGGGGTTTGTTCTTGTTGGTCATTCCATGGCGTCATTTTACCAATCGCAATACAATGCTCAGTGGCTTTATCTCCTAGGCCTTTTTGCTCATACAGTTTCACTAACAAGGCATGCGCACGAAGTTCATAAGGATGACTATAAGGTAATGCCTGATATTGTTTGATAACTTCAACTAAATTTGTAATTGCTTGACTTGGCTTACCCATGGAATCATATAACGCAGCAACGAGGTAAGTAGCATCAACTCGTTTAATGGCATCTTCTGGTAACTTACTGGTATAAATATCGTAAGCGTCAAACGCCAAAGTTCTCACTGTGCGGGTATAATACTCGGTATGCGATAAGCGATGAAACGTAATGAGTTTTACTTCGGCAACCGTTAACTCATTGTCAGCTTTTTCTGCAATCTCTATTGCTTCAAATAATAACGTTTTCGCGTATTTATCATCTGTTGTCGATTCAGCTAACCCAATCAAAGGATCGATTAACTCGATACCATTATCGGTCACGTTTTCACGGTATACAGCTAATGCAGAAGTAAATAATTGATGCGCCTTAAGCGTCGCGTCATCTTCAATAACACGGCCTTGATTCTTTTTCTTAGGTTCAACCATTACCGCATTTGCATAATTAATGGCTAACTTAGCGCTATCAAAGCTGTCTTGACCGAATTTAATTTGACCTAACTCATAGGCTTGCTGCGCATATTTCAGCGTATCTTGGTTGTTGTGGTTTTCAACAGAAACATTGTATTGCTGGTAAGCGTGTGAAAAAGCTTCTGTGTTTGCTGGTTCAGCATAAGCAAATTGGCTCATAAAAGCCGCTGCTATCGATAAGCGTAAAAGTGTCTTCATAACGTTCTAAATCCTTTTTGATTTTATCCTTAACCTTTTCTCGCACTTCGAAAAATACTGGTCGAGTAATATTTTAATAAACAGCCCTCCACTTTTACCCATTTTTATGACCTACGTCAACTTACTGCAAATAATTGTAAACAATATGTTGTGAAATATTGTTCCATAGGCACACTAATTTAGTTGCTGGCTATTTATGTCAGCGAAACCATTACAGGAGCTAAGATGTCAGCCATCATCAAATTGCTCCAAGCGATGTTAAGCAGCTTCAAAGACCTTATTCCTATTATCTTAGTGGTCAGTTTTTTTGAAATATTTGTGCTTCATCAAGCGCCTGCACAACTTGGATCTATTCTTGTGGGTGTGGTGTTTATTGTATTGGGACTGACCTTTTTTGTATTTGGTTTGGAAATGGGTTTATTTCCGATTGGCGAATCACTGGCTGAAGCATTAGCACGAAAAGGCAGTGTATTTTGGTTAGTTATTTTCTCATTCTCGTTAGGTTTTGGCACCACATTAGCAGAACCTGCTCTTACGGCTGTTGCAAACGAAGCAGCGCAGGTTGCCGCGAATGCTGGTGCGATAGAGTCAAACAAACAAGCCATGAGTTCCTATGCGATGGGCTTACGATTAACCGTCGCTGTCTCGGTTGGCCTGGCCATTTTACTTGGGGTCATTCGTATTCTTAAGGGATGGCCAATTCATTACCTCATTATTGGCGGTTACGTGTTGGTGATGATCCTCACCAGCTTTGCACCAGCCAACATTATTGGTATCGCTTATGATTCTGGTGGCGTCACCACATCGACCATTACGGTGCCTTTAGTCACTGCACTAGGGGTTGGCCTGGCAAGCGTCATTAAAGGTCGTAATCCGATGGTAGATGGCTTTGGATTAATTGCTTTTGCCAGTCTTAGTCCAATGATTTTTGTATTGCTATACGGCATGGTGTTTTTGCAGTGATCGCTATCGCCAATAAAATGAGGAGTGGTTTTGCTAAATGAACTGATTAGCACTTTATTACTGACTGCTCGTGATGTCA
Organism: Shewanella sp. AC34-MNA-CIBAN-0136; assembly: GCF_040309945.1. NCBI lineage: Bacteria > Pseudomonadati > Pseudomonadota > Gammaproteobacteria > Alteromonadales > Shewanellaceae > Shewanella > Shewanella sp. AC34-MNA-CIBAN-0136. Next base: position 82,153 of record NZ_JBEOPJ010000005.1, read on the forward strand.
TACCTATCGCGATAATTCTATTTGGCTTTCAGCTGGGTGTGCTTAAACGCCCAATAAACCAATGGCGTAAAGTATTGCTCGGATTTGTTTATGTCATTATTGGCCTCACCTTCTTTCTCGTGGGTTTACAATTGGCGCTATTCCCTATCGGTGAGAGCATGGCCAATCAACTGACCACCAGCGAGTTTTTACACCCTGATGGTGGCAATGAGCCGTATATTTGGCAAGACTACTTTTGGGTTTATGTGTTTGCCGCCGCAATCGGTTTTAGCACCACCATCGCAGAACCGTCATTAATTGCAGTGGCCATCAAAGCCAACCAAGTCTCTGGTGGCACCATTGGCATTCAAGGTCTGCGAATGTCAGTGGCATTTGGCGTGGCGATTGGGATTACGTTAGGCTGTTTTCGTATTGTGGTTGGTGATCCCATTCACTATTACATTATGGCCGGCTATGTTGTGGTGGTCATTCAAACCTTTTATGCCCCCAAAATGATTGTCCCTTTAGCTTATGACTCTGGTGGCGTAACCACCTCAACGGTAACGGTTCCATTAGTCGCGGCATTAGGACTTGGACTGGCCACCAATGTTGAAGGCCGTAATCCATTAATTGATGGCTTTGGCTTGATTGCCTTTGCCAGTTTATTTCCGATGATCACTGTAATGGGTTACGCCCAAGCGGTTGACTATTTATCCAAACGAAAAGCCACTAAGGAGTAACCTATGCGCTTTAAATTAATTGTCGCCTTTGTCGACGATGACTGTACCGATAAGGTACTTGATGCAGCACGTGTTGCAGGTGCAACGGGTGCCACGGTAATTAATCATGCTCGCGGTGAAGGCTTAGAAAAAAAGAAAACCTTTATGGGGCTTACCTTAGATGTTCAGCGTGATGTGATTTTATGGTTGGTAGAAGAACACATGAGCCGCAACATTCTCGAAACCATTTCAAATGTAGGTGAATTTGACACTAATTCAGGCAAAGGTATTGCGATACAAATTGATGTTGAGGATGCCGTTGGTGTGGCCCATCAGGTTCAAAAGTTGAGTAAAGACATTGAGGATCAAATATGAGTAGCACAACCCCTATACGTAACCGCGACGTCATGAATAACCAGTACGTCATGGTTGATGGTATGCACACAGTGGCCGAAGCGATCCAAGAAGCCATTAGCAATAACGTGAATATATTAGTGGTAAATAAACGCAATGAGCATGACGAATTCGGCATGGTACTCATGAGCGATATCGCCCGCAAAGTGTTAGCCAAAGACAAGTCACCAGAGCGTACCAACATTTACGAAATCATGATAAAGCCAGTGCTCTCATTGTCTGCTGATATGGACGTACGCTACACGGCTCGACTTTTTGAACGTTTTAATATCAATAAAGCGCCGGTGATTGAAGCGGGTGAGATTTTAGGTTTTGTCACTTATGACAATATTGTACTTAAGGGCATGATTAAAAAATAATATCAATATACTACAGCGGGGCATTTTAGCATGATGAAGCGGAACAGACTTCATGATCAGTGAGCCTAACCGCAACCTAACTGATTGGCTGACTTTGCCCTACAACTCGATCTATGCTTGTTAAATTTTCCGGTATTTCACAGACAATATTACGTCCACTATTTTTAGCTCTGTATAATGCTATATCGGCAATTTTGGTGAGGTCTTCTAATTTTGTCATTTGATTATTACACTCTGCAACACCAAAGCTTGCGGTTATTGATAACGAACAGCCATCATGTAACACAACCATTTTTTCAATTTTTTCACGCATAAAATTAGCCAGTTGAATAGCCGCTAATTTGTCGGTATTAGGTAAAAAAATAATAAACTCTTCTCCACCCCAACGCGCTAACACGTCACTATTTCTAATATGTTGCTTTAGTGTATCAGCAATACTTTTAAGGGTGGCATCACCTACAGCATGACCATAATCATCGTTTATTGTTTTAAACCAATCGATATCTAACAGGATCATTGAAAATGTTTTTTGTTCTCTCATGCCAAGATCCCACAGAGGACTGGCATTGACAATAAAAGCACGACGATTATATAACCCGGTTAAATGATCTACTTGCGCGATGACTTCGGCTGTAATCCGCGCTTTATCAACTTGTTTTAAATTAAACGCTAACGCCAAGGCTAAAATAAACATTTCAATCAGCATGCCTACTTCAATACTGTGAAATAACATCGTGTTATACGGAATAGCACCCCAAGTTGTTGCGGCAGAAAGGGCTGCACCACCCGCACCTAAAAATACCGCAGGGATAAAAAATTTGACCATTGCATGGCCATTTCTTAAGGCTAAAAAACCTAAGCTAATAAAAATAACGACTAATAATGAAGTCAATGCCACACCAACATTAACGGCGAGTAATTGATCTGCGTATATAAACAGCGACACAACTAACAACACCAGACAGGCGTATATCGTTTTATTAAAACGATATACGTTAGGTAAATAGACTTTTAATTTAAGGAACTCAAAGCAAAATGCGATACCGAAAATGATGTAACAATATAAAAAAAGTATCATTGCCCAGCGCTGCACAAACAAATTTTCTGGCCAGATAACTTTAAAACCATGGCCCGTGTAAGCGATATTTAAACTTAAAAATGACAATAAATACAAAGAATAATATATATAGCTACTGTCTTTTAAGCTTACAGAAAGCACAATGTTATAAACGAATAAGATAAAAAAAGCGCCGTATAAAAAACCATAAAAATAATTCGTCACTTCTAAATTACTTTGAATGATTTCTTCGGTCGTTAAATACAGTGGGATCAACAAAGGGTCTTTTGACTCAAACCGCATTAACACCTGAGTTATACCGGGTTTAAATACATGCGGTTGAGCTACCATTCGAGTTTGATTTGTTCGCAGGCTAAAGGGGATGGCGTCACCCGTAAATGCTTTTTCTATTACCTGACTCTGTCGAATAAAATAGAAATCTGCGTGATCTAACCAAGCAGAGTCGAGATAAAAAAACTTTTTTAGTGGTTTTCTTGTTGAATTATTAATCAACGCAGACACCCAAAGTACATCATGAGTAAAACCAAAACTGACTTTTCCGTCAATATTTGGAGCAAACTGTCCTTGCTGGTATTGGATAAACGCATTCTCAAACGAAACATCATCACTCGCAACCTGCAGAATACTGACGTGTTCGTTAATGAATAACTCTTCAACAACATCTGATAATTCAATAGGTTTACTTGTAACGTGAAAACTATAAAAGAATAAAAAGATCATTAAGAAGCGAATAGTAAATACTCAATCGAATTGTTTGATATTAGATTAGCCTCTGATGTACTTTTTGTCTAACAAACAGGCAACATCAAACATATTTTTGTTCGATCTTATAAACAATATTAATACGATTAATAATGCCATTAAAGCAGCCATTAGATACCAACCGTTAGGCTAATTGCTCCACAATAAAATCAATTAATGCTCTGGTTTTAAGCGGCAGGTTTTTGTCTTTATACAGTAAGTGAATTGGCATGGCTTCTGGCGGGATTAAACAATCAATATTCACCAGTAAGCCCGCAGCTATCGCCTCACTCACGACAATAGTCGGTTGTAAAATAACCCCTAAGCCATCAATGGCTGCCCGGGTGAGTACCACACCGCTGTTTGATAATAATCTGAAATGACGTTTACCAAAAATTTGTTGATGTGCAATAGACAATGACCCATTGGTAGAATAGCTGAAGCCCAGACACTGATGGTGGCGTAAATCGTCACGCGATTGTATTACTGGATGTTGTGCTAAGTACTGCGATGACGCACAAAATTGCATTTCATAATTCATAATATGGCGTCCAATTAACGCCGAATCATCCAACGCACCTATTCTCACAACTAAATCCACATTATTGTGAATAGGATCGATGAGATGATTATCAAGGCGTAATTCCACATCAATTTGAGGATATTGCAGTAAAAATTGATTCACTATCGGTGCTAACACGGTATTACCAAAGCTGACAGGCGCATTAATTCTAATACTACCTCGCGGCGTGCCTGTCATCGTCTGTAAGGTATTTTCAGCTTCTGTAATAGACGCTAAAATCGTTTTGCATTCTTGATAATACACTAACCCAGACTCAGTGAGTTCTTGCTGGCGGGTGGTACGGTTAATCAGCTTAATTCCAAGGTAGGCCTCTAACTGATTAATGTGTTTACTGACCATAGTCCGGCTGATATTAAATTTATGCGCAGCTGTGCCATAGTTGCCCTGCTCAGCCACATGACTAAACACCTGCATCGCGGTTAATTTATCCACTGAATATCCCTAATCCTGCATCAAACCAGTGTTAATTATAAACCTATGGTGTTTTCTGTAAACACCATCAAACCATTTTGCCTTGCGCCGAACTGGTTTACGATGACCCATTATTATTAAGGGGTCGATATGGATAACAAACTGGATCAACAAGGCGTGTTCATCACCGCCGAAATTCACATTAAAGACCAAGTGCCATTAGCACAGGGAATCGCAGCTGTCCGTCAATTTTGTGTGGATATGAATAGCGAACCAGGCTGTTCGCTTGCAATGGCGCTGCAAAATAAAACCAACCCTAAACAGTTTGTTTTTTGGGAACGTTATGATGACCAAGCTGCGTTTGATGCCCACTTTGCAGCCGATCATACCCAAGCATTTATCAAATCGGCATTAACCGATCTACAGCAAGCGTTTGACTATCAACTATTAACCACTGAGGGATAATGAATGTCTGGATCAATTAAGTGGGCAATATTAGGCACCAGTTTTATCTCTGGTGTAATGGCCGATGCGATTAAAGCACAAGGTCAAAGTACAATTTATGGCGTTGCAGGGCGCAACACCACAACATTGGCAGAGTTTGCGAATCAGTATCAAATTCCACATCAATTTACTGATTTTGATGCGTTAATCAACAACCCTGAAGTCGATGTTATATACATTGCCCTGCCAAATCACTTACATCATGAATACGTGGTAAAAGCTGCTGATGCTGGCAAAGCGATTTTATGTGAAAAATCACTGTCCGTAGATATGCCAAAAACCATCGAAAGTCTTGCGGCAGTAGCTCAAAACAAGGTGTTTTTCCTTGAAGGCTTAATGTATTTAGCTCACCCATTTATGCAACAGCTAAGCAAAACGCTAGCAAGTGGTGTAATAGGTGAAGTTAAAAGTATCCGCGGCCAATATTGCGCTGCCATTAGCCAGTTTGTTAACCCTGCCAGCCTTGGGGCATTATTTAACCTAGGTTGTTACCCTGCATCATTAATGCAGCTAGTGATGCAGCAACAATTTGGCACCGAGCTGAGCCAGCAATACCACATAGAAGCGACCGGAAGACGTGGTCAAGACGGTAATATTTGCGAATCGACTGCCATCGTCAGTTACAGCAATGGCGTGCAATGTCATCTTCACACCGCTGAAGACTATGGTCTGCACGCAGGCTTTACTATCTTGGGCAGCTTAGGATGTATTGAGTTCACCTCAAACCCTTGGTTACCAGAATCTCAGGGTAATCATTTTACCGTTAGGTTATATGAACAAGATGTTGAAGTAGTAGACGTTGAAGCCAAAGGCAATGGTTTTTACTATCAAGTAGAAGCAGTGCTTAACGCATTAGACACTAAGCAATACACAGTACCAAGACCCTTAGTACAGCTCAGTGACTCTGTGGATGTCATGCAAATGCTAACCACATGGCATAACGCCGCGTTAGAAAGCTGCGCTGCGAACCACACCACTGAACGATAAACACTCGTTCACCCGCTGTTGCTGAATCGTCGATAATTCAGCAACAGCAACGTAAGCATATTCGCTGTGTTCATCACTAAGCTGTATTTGCGCGCATTGCGGTAACTGACAACGAAAGATAAACGCTTGCGACTGATATGCACTGTGAAAATACACTCCAGACAGATATTGCACATCAACCTCACAACCCAACTCCTCTAAACATTCTCGCTGTAATGCCTGATGAATCGTTTCATTAGGGTCAAGTCCACCACCCGGCAAGCCCCAATGTTTGTCAGCATAATTGGCTTTTAACAACAGCACTTGCCCATCGTCATTGGTGATAACAGCGTGGGAACTGAGTCTAAATAAATCATTAAATGCCATGATGATTTTCCATTTTAAATTAGTTGTGATTGCTATGATGATTACTACACTCAAACAATCGCATTAGACTTTTATCTATCGTTCAGAATACGACATCAAATCAACTCTACTCTACTCAATAAGTAATTGAGAACATAGTAATATAGATAAAAACAACTAACATTTATGAAAGAAATTCTATTCTAAACATACACATATTCGATACTCATGGTATGTTGATTAGGACAAGTCAACCTGATTAATCTTAAGTTCAGTATTTTGCGTAATCATATGGCATTAATTTTAATTAAAAAGGTAAAGATGCTTAAAAAGTCGCTACCTTACTAACGCTTGTTTGTTACAAGGTTTGCTTTAAATTAGAGGCGGTATAAGTTTTAAATGAAAATTACTTTTAGGAAACAACAATATGTACATGATAGTTAAGCACACTCATCTAACAATAATTGCGATTACGTTTATATTTTTTATGATTAACTTTGTGTTAACGATGAAAGGGTCTGACAAGGTCAATCATAAATTACTAAAAATCGGGCCGCATGTTTTATATACTCTCTTTATCTGCACCTTTATTTATCTGGTTGTAGCAAATCCACTTAACCTGTACCCCTTTGTGAATGGTTGGGCTTCATCTAAATTAGGTGGTTTCGTACTGTATGTGCTCTCTATTACTTTTGCACTTAAGTGGGCCAAGTCAACACCGTGGCGTATTGTCGGCTTACTGAGCACAATCTTTTGGTTAGCAATGACTGCACGACTTGGTTTTGCCGACCATCTTAAATCAAAAGGAATTGAAGAAGGTGCTAATGTTTTTTATGACTTAGGCCAGTCTATGCTAACTGCTATTTGCTAAGCTGTTTTGATTAAAGTGGTTAATTAATTTTAGCCACTATTAATAAGACAAATGCTTATGCGCTCGGTGTTTATTCATTAGGCCGATTTAAGATGTTTATAATAATTAGTCACTTGTTTTAGGCATGAGTGTGTCACGTCTACGCAAGTATTTAGGACAACTGTGGGCTTCCTCTTAGTCTGGTGTGGGTGAAGCGCCACGGCGATAGTGATAGCAGGCCATAGTCCAAACACGTTTAGGGACATAAATGTGTCAGCCATCAAACTCAGAATTGCACATAAACGAGTTAGTTTGCTTGACTTAGAAATGGACAAATTCAACTGTGAATTTAAGGACGTTGAAGACTCTTTACAATAGAATGCATGAGCCGGACAGGCCTTTCTCGCACATCTGACCTATATGGATATTGGAAATGTCGTTATGATATCGGAAACATCATTGACCCTGTGCTTCAAGGCATCCTGCGTATCAGAGTCAGGCTAGCTTTCGTTGGCCATGTTAGTTTTCGGTTTATATGCGATGAGAAGCTAAGCATTACCTTAATTAAGCTTTACCACTTGTTTGATGGGTTAATGTGAACGGAGTTTCTAATCCTGAAATACTCCAATGTAGCCTAGAAAATTTACCGCCAGACATAAAAAAGCTACCTTTTGGTAACTTTTTCATGTTGCGCAGAGAAGCTTAAAAAATTACTCGTAATCAGTAGAATAAGTTTCTTCATAGGTGTGCGAGTAAAGTTCAAACAAGTTACCAAACGGATCTTCTAAGTACACCATTTGGGTTAGATTGTTGTCGTCTTCTGGGTGGTAGCGCATGATATCCATACGAGCTTTACCGCCATATTGCACAGTACGTGCAATTGCCCCCTCAAAATCATCTGTTTGCAAACAAAAGTGGAAGATACCAAGACGGGTGAAATCAACTTCATGACGTTCTTGACGATCTTTCATTTCAAACATCTCAACACCAATACCGTCAGTCGTGACTAAATGTGCAATGTTAAAGCCTTTGAAGCCTTCACCAAATACTGCCACACACATTCTGCCAATAGCAGTTTCACGTTCTTCTTGAACCTTAGTGTTACCCATTACCACTCTTAGACCCAGCGCTTTAGTATAAAACTCAACCGCTTTATCCATGTCGCCAACCATCAAACCTACGTGATTCATTTTCATAACTTACCCCTAAAAACTATTGATTGATTCGTCATTTGTTTCGATGGAGTAATCTTACAGTGAACTAATAATAAATAAAAATTATCAAATATTATCAAATTAATAACTAAAATTTATGACAATTGGTTGGTCAAAAAAGTAAGTTTTATCAAGTAATGGCTTAGCCAGAGTTAATATGACAGATTCAGCACAGCAAAGAAGCTTGAAAGCAATCAAGTAGAAATCAAATAGCAGGTTTTATAAATGAGTAGGTAAGCGCAGAGCCAAAGCGGACAGTTTATAAGCACCTAACTCATCGCGATCAGCTATATTCACTTGGCCAAATAACTGTATATTGTCTATTGATTGGTGAGAGACTCACATGCTTTAGGGAGATTAATGGCTCTGTCTTTCTATTTCTAGTTCAATTTCTAGTTCTATTAATAGTGCGGTATGAGCATCATTTGCTGCGTATTTTTTTTGATGATCGTGTAGAGGAAATATTGACCAATTTGATTGTTGTGCGCTCTTTGAGAGCCGTTGATTAAAAAATATCGCAACCGCAACTCTAGCGCCAACGCGTTCTTTAATTTGCGTAAAACGCATCACTTTTGAAGATAGTTCTTCTGTATTGACTAATTTAATTCCAAATTTTCTAAAAAGAATTTTTTTATCTTCTTTCAACCCAAAACCTACCTTCCTTATTGTTGGGTCAGATAATATTTCTGCGATTGCAGTAAAGTTTTCATAAAATTTAGTAGGAAATAAGAATACTTTAGATTTTGTGGCTACCTGAATTAGATGAGGTCCATCACTGACCTCACCTTTTATAAAACAAGGTTTACTCTCTGTGTCAAACCCTAAACAAGAGTGTGTTCTTAACTCCGCTATTGCACTTATCGAGTCTGCTTTATTTGTGACAACGATTATATTATCTAGACTAATACCATTATAAATGGGTAAATCACGAATTTGTTCCTTTGTTGGCCTTTCCATTGGATCCTTATTTTCCAGAGAGTCAGTATTCATTGTGCTATTTACAAGGCATAAATCGCTTCTTGGATTTGCCCGATGCCACATCCAAATTATTAGATAAAGGTTTACTTAACCTGCTTACTTTACACGACAAATTGCATGATCTTAGGCCATAAAGAGCGCTAGTCACCGTTAAAGATTATTGACTAAACTGATTCACTTTATTTAACAGCCGCATAAACTCATCTTGCTCGTCATCAGCTAATGCCGCTAAAAAACGTTGATTGACCCACTCAGCTTCATGAATTAAATCTTGTTGAAGCGCTTTACCGTTGTCGGTTAAAAATATTTGGAATGCGCGGCGGTTATCCGCTTCTTGATGACGGGTGATAAATCCCTGGACTTGCAGATGGTCCAGCAGACGAGTCATGGTGTAATTAGCCACATCACAACGTTTAGATAACTCAGTTTGGCTTAAACCTTCCTCTTGCCATAAGGTAAATAATACCGGCCAAAGTTTACTGTCTAAGTCGTAGCGCTTTAAGCGCGTATCAATTTCTTGCTGCAAGGCAATATTAAGATGAGAAATCAGGTAACTTAAACTTTCAAAGCGTTTCAAATGATACCTCCTACATCGTCAGTGAGATAAATTGACTGTGTTAAGACAAATACTAATGCCTACACTGCAGTTCAACCACACTTGAACAGATTTTAGATTACCATCTCTATACGTTAAGAAAAGCTCTTTTAGTCAAAAGATAAGTATTCATTGATATAACGATAATAACAGGCTCGGTTTAATTGCCCCACCAAGCCTCTGATTAATGGCGCGTATATGCCATCATCTGTGACGATAATATCTGCGATATTAATGGCTGAGAGCTGCGTACCTATGCTGCTGGTAAATATCAACTGACTATCATTTACCTGAACTTCCGTTAATGCGGCTTGATGATAGTCCACCAGCAGGAATGGATAGGCTTCAACGGTAACTTTGACTTTTTCGACCGGGGTGATTAATAAATACTCATTGTCGATACAGTGCAAAATACTACTGAACAAAGCCGCAAACTTTGCAGGCAACGGACTATTGAGGTAAAGCCAATCGCCATTAGCTTGAATATGAAACAGCGCTTCATCACTGCAAAGTGCCACACCTTGAGGGTGAGTATACGAACCTAATGCTGCTGTTTCATCTGTCATTATGCTTACCTATCCGAGTAATTTAAGTAGCGCTTCTATAGGGTGTTGCGGTTTAAAACCAGCAAAGCGTTTAACTTGGCTACGACATGAATAACCAGATACTAATACTTGGCTATGCTCAGCAATTTTCTCAATGCTTGGTTGCCAAGACATTTCAAATAACTGCTCTGAGCGTTCAAGGTTTTCCAGTTCATGGCCATAGGTGCCCGCCATACCACAACAACCTAAATTAACGCTGCTTAGTTTGGCACCAAAGTGGCTAAATATCGCTTTCCATTCATTAGCCGTATTAGGTTTGGCTGTCGATTCAGTACAATGACTAAACCAGGTGAATTGCGGTGCATCTGTTGCTAAAGCAGATGCTTCACTTCGGTTTACTACTACATCGGTTAACCACTCATTGGCCAATAGCACCTCAAATGGCCCACGACGCTGACCTAAGACCTCTTTGTATTCGTCGCGATAACATAATACTAATGCAGGATCTAACCCCACCATCGGCATGCCAAGGGCATGTACGCGGTTTAAGAAATCGGCACTGTTTTGCGCTGTTTTAGCAAATTTGTCTAAAAAGCCTTTAATATGAGTCGGTTTGCCATTGGGCTTGAATGGCAGTAATACGGGGTTAAAGCCTAACTTTTCGATTAATTGAATAAACCGATAAACCAAACCTGCATCGTAAAAACTGTTAAATGGATCTTGCACTACTAATACATGTTTACTGCGCTGCGCTTGCGGAATTGCGCACAAGGCTTCTAAATCGTAACCACGGCTAGCATGACCATCTAAACGCTGTTTTAGTGTCGGCACGGATAACTTAGGCGCATCTACATAACCAATGGCTTTTTTAATCACCCACTTGCTCAGCGGATTTTGCGAGGCCAAATTAGTCAATTTAGGCATCGCGGCCATCAGTGGTAAGGAATCTTCGATACCTGCAACTAAATAATCTTTGGCTGGACGTAAATAGCGTTTGTAGTAAATATTAAAGAACTGGGCTCTAAACTTAGGCACATCAACTTTAACCGGACATTGGCCCGAACAGGCTTTACAGGCTAAACAACCTTTAAGCGACTCCATAACTTCGTGCGAGTAATCATAGTCGCGCTGGTTATTGAGGGTATTTTGAGTACGCTGCATCCACCCTAGTGGTTTAGATTTTGCTAACGCGTCAACATCAACACCTTCTGCTTCAAGTAATCGCAACCATTCGCGCATTAATCCAGCACGGCCTTTAGGTGATTGCACTCTATCGCCAGTGACTTTAAATGACGGACACATTGGTGAGTAACTGCTGTAATTAAAACATAAGCCATTACCGTTACAGTTCATCACATCTGGAAAAGCATCACGCACTTGAACGGGGATTTGTCTGTCGAAACTGCCGCGTTTGGCGCTGTCGACGTTAAACATTAATGGGCCAGATTTAGGAGGCGCCACTAATTTACCTGGATTTAAGCGATTATCAGGATCAAACAAGCCTTTGATTTGCTCAAGCACAGCATAAAGCTCATCACCAAACACCGCAGGGCCATATTCACCACGGACACCTTTACCGTGTTCGCCCCACATTAAACCGCCATACTTAAGCGTTAAGGCGGCAACTTGATCAGATATCACTTTCAGCAATTGCTCGTCGGCAACATCACACATATCTAATGCTGGTCGCACGTGCAGTACACCTGCATCCACATGACCAAACATACCGTATTGTAAATTATGGCTATCGAGCAGTGCACGAAACTCCATAATATAGTCGGCTAAGTTTTCAGGTGGTACGGCGGTATCTTCGGCAAACGCTAATGGTTTACGACTGCCTTTTGTTGCACCCAATAAGCCAACGGCCTTTTTGCGCATGGCATAGATACTGTCAATATCCGTTCTGTCGGTAATAACTTGAAAACCCACTAAACCAAATTGTTGTTGGCTGAGCTGCCCACTGAGCATCTCTTCTAGCAAAGCGACTTTCTGTTTCACATCGTCATCTTCGCCAGCAAACTCGACCATATTAAGCCCTTCAATGGTCTTATTAGGTACCGCTTTAATTTGCTCGGCAACTGAATGCCAAATAATGTCTTCGCGGGCAAGGTTTAGTACTTTTGAGTCAACCGTTTCGACTACCGTTGCTTTAGCTTGTACCAATGATGGGGCATGACGCAACGCAGATTCAAATGAATCATATTTGATGTTGACCATCATGCGGGTTTTCGGCAATGGGGTCAGGTTTAGCTTGGTTTCGGTGATCACCGCAAGCGTACCTTCTGAGCCCGTTAAAATACGCGATAAATCAAACTGGCTTAAATCATCGTTCCACACATGCTTTAAATCATAGCCCGTTAGAAAACGATTCAATTTTGGAAAACGTTCAATGATGGTGTCACGCTTTACGCGACAAACTTCTGCGACTTGACTGGCAATGCTATTTCCTAGTTGGTTGTCACTAAAAGGTTGCTCAGCCAGTTTATCTTGGTCGATTGGTGTGGTGGTTAATACGCTGCCATCAATCAGTACACTGGTTATGCCTAACACGTGATCGGAGGTTTTACCGTAAACTAATGAACCTGCACCTGATGCATCGGTATTGACCATGCCACCAACAGTTGCACGGTTTGACGTTGATAAGTCGGGACTGAAAAAGAATCCATGTGGACGTAAGGCGTCATTTAACGCATCTTTCACTACACCGGCTTGTACCCTCGCCCAACCTTCCTCGGCATTAATTTCTAGCACTTGGTTTAAGTGGCGTGACACATCTAAAATTAATCCGTGGGTAAGCGATTGGCCATTTGTTCCCGTTCCGCCGCCACGCGCACTAAAGGTCACTTGTTTATATTGTGGTTGTGCCGCTAACGATAACACCAGCTCGACATCTTGTTGATGTAGAGGATATATCACCGCTTGGGGCAAAAATTGATACACCGAATTATCGGTTGCCTGAATAAGCCGCGCACTGTAACGCTTGTCTATTTCACCTTCAAACTCGCTTTGTTCAAGCGCGTCAAGATACTCAAGATAGATAGGTTCTAATGTTTGTTTATGTGATAGCAAAGGTAACATAGAGGACTTATTATTTATTGGCATATTGTAACCATTATAAACAAAAAAAAGCCGCTAAAAAGCGGCTTTTATTACAACTTGATAAAAATACAGGTTGGAGAATAAATAAACCTGTAATTTTTACTCTTACTTAGCCATGTGCTTCGGCTAAATATAACCAAGTGTCAATGACCGTATCAGGATTAAGTGATACAGAATCAATACCTTGTTCAACTAACCATGCAGCAAAGTCGGAATGATCTGATGGGCCTTGGCCACAAATCCCCACATAAGCACCTTTTGCTTTAGCCGCTTTAATGGCCATTGAAAGCAATGCTTTTACTGCATCATTACGCTCGTCAAACAAGTGACTGATGATTCCTGAGTCACGATCAAGCCCTAATGTTAACTGAGTTAAGTCATTTGAGCCGATAGAGAAACCATCAAAATGCTCAAGGAACTGGTCAGCTAGCAAGGCATTTGAAGGTAGTTCACACATCATGATAACGCGTAAGCCATCTTTACCGCGCTCTAAGCCTTGCTCTTTCAGTAACTCAATGACTTGAGATGCTTCATTGACGGTACGAACAAATGGAATCATCACTTCAACGTTGGTTAAGCCCATTTGGTTACGAACACGTTTAATCGCTTCACATTCAAGCGCGAAACAATCGCGGAATGATTCAGAAATATAACGGCTAGCACCACGGAAGCCCAACATTGGGTTTTCTTCATCTGGCTCGTAACGGTCACCACCAACTAAGTTTGCGTACTCGTTCGACTTAAAGTCAGACATACGTACGATAACTTTCTTCGGATAGAAAGCCGATGCAATAGTGGCAATACCTTCAACTAAACGCGCAACATAAAACTCAACAGGCGAGTCATAACCCGCGATCATTTCGTTGATTTCATTTTGCAGTTCAGCAGTCTGACCGTTGAAATCAAGCAAAGCTTTAGGGTGAATACCAATCATGCGGTTAATGATGAACTCTAAACGCGCTAAACCGACACCTTCGTTAGGCAAACGTGCAAAATCAAATGCACGATCTGGGTTACCCACGTTCATCATAATTTTCATTGGCAAAGGAGGTAATGTATCAACACGGTTAGTGATGATTTCAAAATCTTGCTTACCTGAATAAATTAAACCGGTGTCGCCTTCTGCACAAGATACTGTGACGATGTCGCCCGTTTTGATACGGTCGGTAACATCACCACAACCTACTACAGCGGGTACACCTAATTCACGCGCAATAATTGCAGCATGGCAAGTACGACCACCACGGTTGGTCACAATCGCACTAGCACGTTTCATGATAGGTTCCCAATCTGGGTCTGTCATGTCGGTCACTAACACGTCACCGGGTTCAATTTGGTCCATTTGATCAATCGAGGTTAATACCTTCGCGATACCGGTACCAATTTTATGACCAATTGCACGACCTTCACAGATCACGTCACCCTTCGTTTTTAAGTGATAACGTTCAATTAACTGGACATCTTCACGACTTCGAACCGTTTCTGGACGAGCTTGAACAATATACAACTTACCGTCGTTACCGTCTTTTGCCCATTCAATGTCCATCGCACGGCCATAATGCTTTTCAATAACCATTGCTTGCTTAGCAAGCTCCATGACTTCGTCATCGTTAATAGAGAAAATACGACGCTGTTCAGCAGAAACATCTTCAATTTTAACTTGCTTGCCATGGCCAGCATCATCAGAGTAAACCATCTGAATCAACTTACTGCCGATATTTCGGCGCACAACAGCTTTATGCCCTTGCGCTAAAATCGGTTTGTGCACATAGAATTCGTCTGGGTTAACTGCGCCTTGTACAACCATTTCACCTAAACCAAAAGATGAAGTGATAAAGACAACGTCATTGTTTCCTGACTCAGTGTCCATGGTAAACATCACACCAGAAGCTGCTTTGTCTGAACGTACCATACGTTGTACGCCAGCAGATAAAGCCACACCTTGATGTTCGTAACCTTGATGAACACGATAAGAAATTGCACGGTCGTTAAAGAGTGAGGCATAAACATGCTTAATTGCTAGCATGACCGCATCAAAACCTTTAACGTTTAGGAATGTTTCTTGTTGGCCTGCAAAAGAGGCATCTGGCATGTCTTCAGCGGTAGCTGATGAACGCACTGCAAATGACGCTTCTTGAGTTTCGCTTGACAACTGCTCGTAAGCTTCACGAATAGCGTCTTCTAATGCCGGCTGGAATGGGGTTTCAATAACCCACTGTCTGATCTGCGCACCTACTTTTGCCAGTTTATTGACATCATCAACATCCAATGTCGCCAGAATGTCAAAAATCTTCTGGTTAACTCCACTTTGTTCAAGGAACTCATTGAACGCATGCGAGGTCGTTGCAAAACCGCCAGGAACTTGAACCCCTGCATTAGCCAGATTGCTGATCATCTCTCCAAGGGATGCATTTTTACCGCCAACCTTGTTTACATCGCCCATGCCTAATTCTTGATACCAGAGTACGTATTGCTGCACAGTTTTATCTCCGCAAGTTTTTATTTCAGTGGCCACTTCACACGAGGGCAAGAGCATCTTACACTCCCATACAACAAGCGTAAATCTATAATTTTATTTGTAATTTTATTACTACAAGAGGTCAGAATGACACCAAAAGTATTCTATATTTCAGATGGGACCGCGATCACAGCAGAGGTTTTTGGACATGCCGTACTTTCGCAATTTCCTATAGAATTTGAAGCACTTACGATTCCATTCGTTGAAACAATTCAGCGAGCTCAAAAAGTTAAGCAACAAATAAATGATTGTTTTATTACAACAGGCGAAAGGCCGCTTGTGTTCCACTCAATCATTAATCCTGAGATCCGCAATGTGATTTTTTCGAGTGAATGTGTCGATTATGACTTTTTGAACACCTTTGTTGCGCCACTAGAACAACACTTAGGGGTACAAGCTAAGCCTTTATTACACCGAACTCATGGTAAAAGTAACCATGGTTATGAAACCCGTATCGATGCGATTAACTACACCATGGAGAATGATGACGGCCAAACCATGAAACATATGGATAAAGCTGACATTATTTTATTAGGCGTGTCTCGTTGCGGTAAAACGCCATCAAGCTTATATCTGTCAATGCAGTTTGGTATAAAGGCTGCAAACTACCCGTTTACTGAAGATGACATGGATAACCTCAAGTTACCTGAAGCATTGAAACGCAACAAATCAAAGCTCTTTGGCTTAACCATCGATCCTCATCGTTTGCATGAGATACGTCAAAGCCGCATGGAAAATAGCCGCTACTCTTCATTAAGACAATGTCGACTTGAAGTGAAAGAAGTCGAAATGCTGTATAAAAAAGAACGAATTCCCTTTGTAAATACCACCAACCATTCGGTTGAAGAAATTGCCACCAAAATTCTTGATATCACCGGTTTAGAACGTCATATGTTCTAATTTATAAACAATCATTTTTTGCATGAAATAGAATGAAAAACCACCAAAAGACGAACTTAACCCAGGTTGATTCGTCTTTGCCTTTTACGGCAATCTGTTTTTTAACCGTTAGAATCCGAGGCTAAGCCTCGCATCTTGAACTTCTTTGGGTATATAATCCCGTTCAATATGATGCAGATGCATCTCACGATTTCTCGGTAATATGCATGACAATTAAAACAGATGAACTCAGAACAACCTTATTAAGCAAAGTTATTTCTCCTGCTCAGTTGGCTTCAGAATATCCATTAACGCAAAATGCTGCAGACTACTTGGTTGCGCAACGTCGTGAAGTAGAAGCAATTATTGCCGGAGAAGATCAGCGCTTACTGGTCATCATTGGCCCTTGCTCAATCCATGACACTAAAGCAGCACTCGAATATGCAGAGCGTTTGTCGGCCTTACATCATGAACTAAAAGATGACTTGTGCATTTTAATGCGGGTGTACTTTGAAAAACCTCGTACCATTGTTGGTTGGAAAGGCTTAATTTCAGATCCAGATTTGGACGGCAGCTTTAGCCCGAATAAAGGCTTGCGAATGGCGCGTCAGTTATTACAACAAATCACTGAACTCAAGTTACCTATCGCCACTGAGTTTTTAGACATGGTAAACGGCCAGTACATCGCAGACCTTATTACCTGGGGTGCTATTGGTGCACGTACTACTGAAAGCCAAATTCACCGCGAAATGGCTTCTGCATTGTCTTGCCCTGTTGGCTTTAAAAATGGTACTGACGGTAACATCAATATCGCTGTTGATGCAGTACGTGCCGCACAGGCGCCGCATATTTTTTACTCTCCAGATAAAGACGGCGCTATGGCGGTTTACCGTACCCACGGCAACCCATTTGGACATATTATTTTGCGTGGTGGTAAAACCCCAAATTATTCAGCTGAAGATATTGAAGTTGCACGCGCACAGCTTGAACAAGTGGGCGTAACTCAACGTATGGTGGTTGATTTTAGCCATGGTAACAGTGAGAAACAGCATAAAAATCAGTTAAATGTTGCCGATAGTATTATGTCTCAGCTGCGCAGTGGTAGTACCGCAATTGCAGGTATTATGGCAGAAAGCTTTATGATTGAAGGCAACCAGAAAGTGGTTAAAGACGAACCATTAGTGTATGGCCAAAGTATTACCGATGCGTGTTTGCATTGGGCTGATTCTGAAAAACTTTTACGTGATTTAGCTCAAGCTTCAAAAGAACGTAAAGCCTTGCTAGTACAGTAAGAGCCTCGCTATGGGTTAATGGCTGGCAAAAACAAAGCCAACTAAAATCCTGTTTATATATCGGCTCTATTATTACCGTAACTGTATAATATTGTTTAACAATGCCAGTCCCCCAGGACTGGCATTGTTGTTTATACGTCTCTATCAATAACGTTAATCCTCTTCGAGTAAAGATGCTTTTGACAACACAGAAAATTGTTCACTAATGACCATAAAGCTATCGACCAATTTAGGGTCAAAGTGTTTACCTTTTCCTTCAAGAATCAACGCCATCGCTTCTTCATGACTAAAAGGCCTTTTGTAACATCGTGGTGAGGTTAATGCATCGTACACATCGACTAAGGCTACAATTCTGGCTGACAACGGGATAGATTCGCCTGCTAACCCATTAGGATAACCACTGCCATCCCACTTTTCATGATGGGCGCCGGCAATGTCACGTCCCATTCGTATAAATGTACACTGAGGGGCATACGCTAATAAACTGTTAAGCACTTTTTCTCCAATCACTGGATGAGCCTTAATCTGCTCAAATTCTTCTACCGATAAGCGCCCTGGTTTTAACAAAATATGATCGGCGATACCCACTTTGCCAATATCATGCAAAATGGCTGAGAGGCTAATTTCTTGAATAAAAGCGTCAGTTAACTCTTCTGGAACATGTTCATCGGTTAATCTTTGTTTTGCCAGCATATTGGCATACTGCTGCATTCTAATCAGATGCGCACCGGTTTCATTATCACGATACTCTGCCAATTTAGCTAAGCCCATAACCGTTGCCGTACGAGAGGCTAAAGTGGACTCTAATGAGTGAGTTAACTTACCCAATAAATAAGAGGTCGACTGAGTCACTATTGCATTAGTGACGAGAAAGTTAATCACCACTACGTACCAAATTAAGGTTGAAAACCCGTTTATATCAGGCCATACAACAAGCTCATAATGATAAGCGATACCGATTAATAATAACGATATACCATTAGCCACCTGGGCCCATACCGCCATTTTTTCGCCAAGAAGAATACTGCTCAAAGGAGGGAAAACGAATAACCAGAAAAAACCTGCCCCAGAAGGGCCAATAGCGAGTAAAAAACCGATGCCGATACCAAATGCAAGATAACACCCAATAGTAAATTTTTGTGTATCGCTAATTCGTGGATAAAACAAAATGAATAATAATACCCCGTAAGCCACAGTATCAAATAGTGCCATGCCCCAAAGGTTTTGAACAATACACAGATATACGCTGGTGATGTAAATCGGGATACATAACAAAGCCAACACACTAAACAGTCGCGTGAAAATGATCCGACGCCATATTGGTAAGCCATCATCAAAACCATGTTGAATAAGCGGTGCTGTTAACCGAGATGACATATTAATTCCTTTTAAAACGATGTAAATCTAACACCATTACATTCCATTAATCGCGCAAACAGACTTATTTAGATGACCGAGTCGTATAAATGTCAGATCGATTTAAATAACAACATGAGCCAGTCATACGCCAACCTAAGTATTGTTGCTAGACAAGCATTAAGCAAAACTAGGATTAAAATTAATCCATAAAACCAATATTCAACTCATATTCGATTATGATTGTCATTAATTTGGGTGCTTACCATTGCCAATAATCCATAATATTAGCGAAAATATTGACGTTTCATGACGTTCCATGACGGTGTGATGCGACAATTAACACGCTATAACAAAAAGTAACGTTAGCCACAAAGCCAACGCTACTCCATCACTCCCCACCTATAATAAGGATGTTGTTATGCAAAGTTCGTCTCGTAGTGCTGCTATTTTCGGAATATTAATTGCACTGGGCTTAGGCGCATTAGGCGTATTACTCAAACAAGCCATTGTTGAGTACAAGTTACTCGACCGCAGCGTCACGGTAAAAGGCCTGGCAGAAAATGAATATCCTGCCGACATCGTCATTTGGCCGATACAATTCACCGCAGCCAATAATAATCTCGATGAACTGTACAAACAGCTTGAAACACAAAACAACCAAGTGGTTAACTTTTTAGCCGAACAAAATATCGATCCCAAACAGATCACTCTCGCCGCGCCCACTATTACCGATAAATTGGCGCAACAGTATGGTGGAAATCAACCAATAGAATTGCGCTATACGGCGTCGCAAACCATTACAGTATATTCTAATGACATAGATAAAGTTCGTGGTGCCATGCCTCAATTAACTGAGCTAGGTAAAATGGGAATTGTTTTCTCACAAAATAACTATGATGCCCAAGTCGAATATATTTTCAGCCGATTAAATGACGTTAAACCAAAAATGATCGAAGAGTCGACCACTAATGCACGTTCAGTTGCTGAAAAATTTGCTACCGATTCACAAAGCCGATTAGGTAAGATAAAAAAAGCAACTCAAGGACAATTCAGCATTAACAATAGAGATAAAAACACGCCATATATTAAACAGGTACGGGTCGTATCTACCATCGAATATTATTTAGCGGATTGACACCATGAAACAATTAATCATTAGAGTCGTTTTCGGCTGTATCAGTTTAATCAGCGCATCACTAATGGCACAAACGCCAATCGTTGCTCCGATTGCGCTTGACAATACCGCCGTAGATAGCAATACCAAGAGCAATCAAGTTATTTTTATTGTCAGACATGCCGAAAAACTTGCAGGCAAAGACCCTAGCTTATCCGCACAAGGACAATTAAGAGCGCTACGTTTAGCTAAAGTACTATCTAGTACGCATTTAGATAAAGTGTACACAACGGATTATAATCGCACCCGTGAAACGGCCACCGCCGTAACGCAAGATCAGCAAGTGGATTTAAGTGTTTATGATCCACGTGATATGGCTGCATTTACCCAATATCTATTAACTCAACAGGGTAGTATTTTAGTGGTCGGACACAGTAATACTTCAACAGATTTAGTTGAAGGTCTCGGGGCAGAAAAACAAATACCCATTGCAGATGCAAGTGAGTTTGATCGCCTATATATAGTGACCCTCAATGCGAACAAGCAAATGGTTTCTACTGTGTTGTTACGCTATTAACGGGTCATTGAAAGTGAGTAAATGATAGCTGGTAAATGATTGTTCGTGAGTAATGGTTTTTAGCAAAAGACATAGCAGACAAAATAGGAGACGGACATGAACCCAATTAAATGTGAGATTTACGATTATATTGAGATCATCTGTTTGTATCGCTATAGGGTCAAACTAACATTAACAGATGGAACCCATCTTCAAGGTCAATTTGATCGAACATTGTATGTCAGTCGCAATCAACAAAAACATGAAGCCATTGCGGGCATTAATCAACAACAGCAAGCGATTGAAGTGATATTAACCGATATCACTTCAATTGATGTTCTCAGCAAAAATGCCTCATTTAGCCATATCTCGTTAATCGAATAGTTTACTCTACCCAACTCATCGGAACATTTACCTTAAAGGCCCGCGAAATTTGGCCCTTGGGTGACTAAACAGGCGCTACGACATCGACAGAGATCCACGCAATACAGTATAATACGCGGCTTTTTTCGCTGAATTCTTTGTTGATCTGCATAACATTAGGTAGTTGTATGTCCCTTGCTCAAAACCCTGCTCAAACTCAAAACCATTTCCCTGATGACATTGCTGCACGTATTGCTCAATCAGAAGCGCGCGTTATAAAGGCTATTTTCCCGTCTAATACCAATCACCATAACACCTTATTTGGTGGTGATGCTTTAGCATGGATGGATGAAACAGCCTTTATCGCCGCCACCCGTTTTTGTCGTAAATCATTAGTGACCGTCAGTTCTGACCGTATCGATTTTAAAAAAGCGATACCCGCAGGCAGCTTAGCAGAGCTGATTGCTAATGTGATTCATGTTGGTAATACATCACTCAAAGTTGAAGTGAACATTTATGTCGAAGATATGTACAACGATCATCGAGAACATGCAATACGCGGAGTATTTACTTTTGTTGCGGTAGATGAAAACAGAAACCCAACCCAAGTGTGGCCACACAATTAATACACCCTTGCTAATGTAGTCAGATAGATGGCTGCATTAGCACTTTATTTACTCGACTAAAGTCTATAATTTTACGGTTTTTATTCAAATCAATCACAATGTGACATAAAGCAATAGAATACTCGATTACTTTTCTGTTACATTGAGTTTATCTTCACGTGCAACATAGAATAAAAAACGCCATGAAGCTCGAAAATTTAAACATCATCATTGCAGATGATCATCCATTATTCCGTAATGCCTTAAGGCTAGCGCTGAGTAATGCGTTTGAACAAACTCAATGGTTTGAGGCCGATAGTGCCGAAGCGTTACAAAGGGTTCTTGATCAAAAAGAGACCCCATTTGACTTAATCCTGCTGGACCTACAAATGCCTGGATCGCACGGTTACTCAACCCTGATCCACCTTAGAACTCATTATCCAGATATCCCCGTAGTGGTGATATCTGCCCATGAAGACATCAATACCATCAGCCGAGCGATACATTATGGCAGTAGCGGATTCATTCCTAAATCTGCGTCAATGGAAGCGTTGGCAGAAGCATTAAATGCGGTGTTATACGGTGATATTTGGTTGCCAAAAGGTACTCAAATCGTGCCAGTTTCTGATGACCCAACCGATAAAATGGCCAGCCGATTATCAGACTTAACCCCGCAACAATATCGCGTGTTACAGATGTTTGCAGAAGGGTTACTCAACAAACAAATTGCTTATGATTTTGGGGTATCAGAAGCAACCATCAAAGCGCATGCCACGGCGATATTCCGAAAACTGGGTGTTCGCAATCGCACTCAAGCGGTGATAGCATTGCAGCACTTAGAAATGGACAGAATTGATATCTCGTAATGCCTCAATCATTATCGCTACAACAGCTGCCTTTTTCACAAGCGTGTGAAAATAATAAACAGCCTATCTTAACCCTATTGGCAGAGTGGTTTGCCAATAGGCAACATATACTCGAAATAGGCAGTGGTACAGGCCAACACAGCGTCTATTTCGCTGAACACCTTCCTCATGTCCGCTGGCAACCAAGTGACCAACAACATTATTTACCTACCCTACAAGCTCGACTCAATTTGCAAACACAACCCAACTTACAACAGGCCATCGAGCTTGATGTCACTCAACCATGGCCCCTGCTTGTATCTGATATAGATGCCATATTCAGTGCTAACACCTTGCACATTATGAGTAAGCCAATGGTTGAAGCGTTCTTTGCTGGCGTTGGTAGTGTATTGCTTAATTCAGGCTCATTAGCAGTTTATGGTCCCTTTAATTATCAAGGCCAATTTACCAGTGACAGTAATCAACAATTCAATTTATGGCTGCAACACAACAACCCTGATAGTGGTATCCGTGATATTGAATGGATCTGCCAGTTAGCACAACAACAAGGGCTAATACTTCAAGAAGACATCGCCATGCCAGCCAATAACCGTCTGCTACATTTTAGTAAATAACCTCAACTCTACATTAGAGATGGGTTAAATCGATACAGTGTGATGATTTCAAATCTGTAATATCAAAACGCGTTATTTTGCTCACAAGGCGAGTTGAACTCGTAATCGCTTATCTATGGCAGTGATGCAATGCTTGGTACTGAATCAATAGCGGTTTGATGTTTACTTATTGACTAAAGTTGACCGTTAACACCCGTAAATCATCCAAACGATTAGTGACTTACTTGCCAAAAACCTTGTAAGCTATCGACTAGAGTCAAAATACACAAGGACACACACTATGGGTTCGGTTACCACTAAAAGACATCCCAATGGTCTTGATTATGTTGCTGTTGACACAGCACTTTGCCAAGCACGTATTTTTATGCAAGGTGCACAAATAGATCAATTTATACCTGTAGGTAAAGCACCACTATTATGGGTTTCAAGTGCAGATGATTACCAACCTGGTAATGGTATCAGAGGAGGAATCCCCATTTGTTGGCCTTGGTTTGGTATGAGCGACACTCCAGGGTTTCCGCAGCATGGTTTTGCACGAAACAAAACCTGGTCGCTTGAATCAGTCAAAATGCGTAACCAATTAGTAGATTTAGTTTTCACCCTGCCCGCCAGTGAAATGGATAAACAATATTGGCCCCATAATACCCAAGTAAAGGTGCTATTCACCTTAGGCGAAACCTTATCAGTCAGCTTGGTGAATACTAATAATGGAAATGATAACGTGAAGCTTACCCAAGCATTGCATAGCTACTTCCCTATTGAAGATATTCATCAATTGCAAGCGAGTGGCTTTAGCGGGTCACAATACATTGAATTTGGTGAAGGGCCGTTTAAACAAGTCGATGATGTCGTTAAATTTGAACGAGAAACCGACAGGGTTTATACCCTATTAGGTGATACTCAGAAGTTACATACACAAAATGGCACCATTGTAGTCAGTCGCGAAAACAGTCAATCAGCGGTTCTTTGGAACCCTTGGATAGACAAGTCGATGCGCCTTTCACGCTTTAATGCAGACGATTACTTATCCATGGTGTGCTTAGAAGCCGCTAACGTGTTGGAAGACTGCGTGGTGTTAGCACCTGGACAAAGTCATACATTAACCACTCATATTGGCTGGAAATAACACACCTAATTGAGTGAGATAAACAGCCATTCAGAGAACGTCATAGCTTTATAATAGAAAAGGCAACCTAGGTTGCCTTTGTTACTTTCAAATATCCATTTACGATTTCAATACTCTGCCCAATACCATCATAAGCAATTCAACAAGCAACCTCTGATAACCGATAACTGTTTAAGTTAATATTAACTAATGCTTCTATTTTTAGATTTTTTAAACAAGCCAAACCAAAAGGCTGTTTCAAGCAATCCACCTGCCACAAAAAAAGTCACCGCTCCCGTTTGGCTACCGGCTAGATAACACGTTAGTGCAAGCACAATTAAAGTGACTAACAACAATAATCTGTAGGTACCTGTCATATTAATTTCTCTCAATCCTATACATGCACTGTTCAACAATAGTAACAAAACCTATTGATTACATTACCGCTTTATTAAACCACGAGTCAACTAAACTCTCGCCAATAAAAAAGGCAGCCGAAGCTGCCTTTGTTGCAATCTAACCTTAGCTCGGAATAATAAATGGGTACCCCATCTATTAACCTAAATTGAGTTTAATTAGTTTGCAGTAACTTCACAACCTAATGGGCTGTTTGAGTTTTCATAAACAATGTCACCTATTGGCGCATAGTCAGCGGCAGCAATAGTGCCTTTGTCTTTGAAGAAAGTGTATAACACTTCAGCATCAACATAACCTGTTTGGATTGGGTCTAATGTTGGATAACCGTCACCGCCAGCAGCATTAAAGCTTGGTACAGTGAAGCTATATGAATCAGTGGCACTGTAATCTTTACCATTAATTTCACTGATAGCTACTGTTTGCGCAGTACAATCAACCGTCATTTTCACACCAGTGATTTGTGCATAAGCACCAGAACCACGTTGGAAAGATGCTACAGTATTAAGATACTCAGTCACTTCTGCACCTGTCATAGTGCTCAACGTTACCATGTTGCCAAAAGGCTGCACAGTTAACACGTCACGATAAGAAATATCACCCGCTTGAATAGAAGCTCGTACGCCACCAGAGTTCATCACGCCGATATCTGCACCCACTTTAGTACGCTGTGCTTCAGCAACTAAACGACCTAAGTTAGTTTGCATATTACGTACATTTGCACGCTCACCGTCTAATAATGCATCTGTAGTAGCAATAATCTCATCAAGTTGGCCTTGACCACGTTCTTGGTAATAAGAAAGTAGTGCTTTTAAATCTGCATCGGCTGTGATTTCATCAGCAACTAAAACTTTAGTTTTGTTACCTTCAGCATCTTCAACCGTTTTCTTCAAATTAACCGGAATTAACTTGTAGCTTGCAAGATGAAGCTCACCGTTGAAATATTCAAAATCAGCACGGCCAACATACTTACCCCATTCATGAGCTTGCATAATGTAAGTGCCATTTTGCATGTCAGGAGTACAAGCGTCACCAGGAGCAAACTCTGCATAGTCGTTAGTATCTGGTTCCATACATACAGGGTTTTGTGAGTGACCACCAATAATGGCACTTAAATCACCTGCAGCTAGTGCGCGAGCTAATGTTACATCGCCAGGAGCATTACTACCATTTTGCGCATCAGCATAGTGACCCATATGAGTCGTTGCGAAAATTAAATCAGCGGTATCTGCAGCTTTAATTTCTGCAATCACTTTAGCTGCTTCAGTTGTTGGGTCAGTAAAGGTTAAATCTTTAATAAATTCTGGGTTACCGATTTTAGCCGTGTCTTCGGTGGTTAAACCGATAACAGCAACACGAACACCGTTAACGTCAAACACTTTATAAGCATCAAAATAACGAGTACCGTCTGCTTTATAAATGTTTGCCGCAAGCATTGGGAAGTTTGCTACTGAACGTTGAGAATCTAATACTGCTAATGGGTTATCAAATTCATGATTACCGACAGCCATTGCATCATAGGCAATTTCGTTCATACCGATAAAATCTGGTAATGCATCTTGTAAATCTGATTCTGGAACACCTGTGTTGATGTCACCGCCAGATAGCAATAACGTTTCGCCACCGTTTGAACTGACTTCAGCACGAATTTGGTCGATCAACGTCTTACGCGCTGCCATACCATATTCGCCATCACTGTTAGACCAAAAACGGCCATGGTTATCATTGGTGTGTAATACTGTAAATATTTTACAATCTGCACCTGCTTCGGCACATGTTGTTGGTGCTACGACTGCTGTATTGTCGTCGTCACTGCCACAACCGGTTAACGCTGCTAGTACAGCCGTTGCGACTAATCCTTTAATTAACATATTTGTCATGATTTACCCCGATGTTATAATTTATATTTTTAAATCCGTGAATTATCCTATTCACGGCCAGAATGATAACAAAGATTGACGGATTTTGATGTCACTTTTATGACAGAATGTGATTTTAAATACACTATTTAACAGCAGCTTACCCTTTAACAATTCCCTGAGAAAAACAATAACCATGTTAACGGGCTTGTTAATGCAAAGTAAAAAAATGGCTTATGCATTTTTACTGCTAAGCCATTTAAATAGATTGGTTTTTTAAATACTACGTAACATCATCGATTATCCCAAAACAAGAACAATACTTATTTTGCATTATTTCAAAACTTGTTGTAACCATTGACCAATATCAACAAGTTGATTAGGTAATACGCTGTGAGCCATAGGATAGGTTTTCCAAACACTCTGATAACCTGCTGTTATCAGAGCATCATGTGCCATTTTCCCCGCAAAAATAGGGACTACATCATCTTGCTCACCATGATTTTGGAAAATGGGAGTATGAATATTGGCGTCAGCAAGTTGCTCTGGCAATGCTTCTCCACCAGGTAAATAACAAGATAATGCCATAATACCTGCCAGTTTTTGCTCAAAACGCAGACCGGTAAACAAACTCATGACTCCGCCTTGACTAAAACCCGCTAAGACTATTTTATCTGCTGGTATACCGCTGCTGATTTGATCGACTATTAGCTGACGTATTGCTTGCTCAGACGCCATAACACCTTGGATATCTGCACGGTCATGCAAATCCATGCTTTTGATGTCGTACCATGAACGCATCACAAACCCGCCATTAATCGTCACAGCTTGCTCTGGTGCATGAGGGAAAATAAAACGAATACTATGCTGACTATTTAAGCCTAATACTGGTACTACTGGTGCAAAACCAGCACCAGAATCGCCTAAACCATGTAACCAAATGACACAAGATGTTGCAGGTGATTGCGGTTCAATCACGATTTTATCTAACTGAGCAGTCATATTTATTAATCCTATCAATACAGTCACAATATTAGTGGCTATCTTACGTTAATTGATTTTTAACATCGAACGATTCACGTTTAAACATCATAAATAATCTATTGTATTCAGATAGATTTATGACTAATGGCTATTGTGCGTGGATCCCGGTGTGATCAAGTAACGCCTCTAATTGCGCTGGATTATCGAGTTTGAGACTCCACCGCACCGTCCCCGCATCGGCAACAATCACTAAACCTTGATGAAAACAGCTAATATCATCTACTGACGCAGCAAGCACCAGTTGACTATCATGAAACCGGCATTGAATCTCATGCACAGTGACAATAATTTTACCCAAAGAAAAATCAATAACCATAATAACTCACTGTAAAAACAAAAATCCCAAGTATTCACTTGGGATTCATACAAGAATTAAGTTGCTGTTAAATTAAGAATTAACAGCAAATCAATCTCATTAGTGGTGATGACCACCGGCACCATGGGCGTGGCCATGAGCAATTTCTTCATCTGATGCATCACGAGCACCGACAATTTCGATGTCGAATGTTAATTCACGGCCAGAAAGTGGATGATTAACATCAACCGTTGCCATGAATTTACCCACTTTAATGATGGTAACTTGACGTTGACCTTGTTCAGTGTTCACCACTGCAGCCATGCCAGGTTTCCATACTTTTGCACCGACAAGATGTTTAACTGATACACGCTGCTCTGAATCTTCTTGGCGTTCACCATAAGTGTCAGCGGCTGGCGGAGTAATAGTAAACTTTTCGCCAATTTCTTTACCATTAATAGCAGCTTCGATACCAGGCATCATGTTGTCATGCCCATGCAGATATGCAATCGGCTCACGACCTTCATTTGATTCAAGCACATCGCCTTTTTCATCACGTAGCGTGTAATTAAACTGCACTACCATATCGTCTTTAATGATCATTATCGTTCCTTAACTCTAAAATTTGCCGAAGCTTAGCAAAAGCGTGCTAATGCATCCACAAAAAAGTAGCCTTTTAGGTGGCCATTATAATTTGATGCCTAATGCATTAAATGTTTGTTCGTCAGGAAATCCATCCGCAATTAGCCCTTTTTGCTGCTGAAAAGCTTGCAAACCTAGCACTGAATTACGACCTAAAATGCCATCTGGCTTACCGACATCAAACCCAGCATCATTCAGTTTTTGTTGTAATTGCTTTACCGTTTCTCGGCTTAACCTTGGCTGCTTAGGTACCGCACGTGTTAATTCCGCACCGCCATTAATTCTGTCGGCTAAATGACCGACTGCTATGGCATAAAATTCAGAGCGGTTCCAACGCATAATCACATTAAAGTTGTCATACCCTAAGAAAGCTGGACCCGTATGCCCTGCTGGTAAATATAAAGCGGCTTGCATATCTGGTGTCGATAACGGCTGACCATTAGATTGTTTAATATCAAGCGCTTGCCATTTTACTAATGGTAACGGGTGTTTACCGCCCAAGTAAGCAAACGGGTAATCAACAGGTAATAATACTTCTCGTCCCCATCGCTCATCTGCTTTCCAACCTAGGTGTTGTAGAAAATTAGCTGCAGAAGTTAATGCATCCACTTCACTATTCCATAAATCGGCAATACCATCACCGTCACCATCTACTGCATACTTACGATAGTTAGTTGGCATAAATTGGGTGTGCCCCATCGCCCCAGCCCACGATCCAACCATTTTGTTATCTGCGAAATTATATTGCTGCTTTAACTTCAACGCTTGTAATAACTCGCCAGTGAAATAATCGCTACGCCTTGGATCGCATGCTAGCGTTGCCAATGAATCGAGCACTGGCATGCTACCTTTGTAACTACCAAAGTTGGTTTCTAGGCCCCAAAAAGCAACAATATATTGCCCAGGCACGCCATACTCTTTTGTTAGCTTAGTTAATAATGACTCATGTTTAGCCATCATTTTTCTGCCTTGTTCAACCCGCCATGGTGTGACGCGTTTGTCGAAGTAATCACCAAAGCTTGTGGTAAATTCTGGCTGCTGATTATCTAATTCAATCACCCTAGGGACAAACTTTAAATTTGCCACCGTTGTATCGATAATCTGCTGTGAAATCCCTGCCGTTTTTGCTTTTTGCTGTAAATTAATCACACAGGTAGCAAAATCGGGATGCTCTTGAACTGGAGTAACATCAACAACAGGATCGGGTGATGCCGACACAGCACAGGCACTCAATAAGGTGCTAGATACAAACATTGAAGCAATAAACACAGAAAAACGTCTTTTATGAGCCATGAACAACACTTATTTTACAAAAATGAATATTGAATATCGTGACGCATCGGCTTTCAGTAAACAAGACCTGTTAACATTAAACCCTGTTTATTTATGCCAAATTCAAGTGAAAAATAACAACACCGATGACAAGTGATTAATAATGAAGCCGTCACTCAAAACCACAGACACTCGTCTTAATCGCTGCACTTGATTTGAGTCATACAAACAGCTTGATAAATAAGCGGGTCAATAACGCCAAGACTATCGATTGATTTAAATGACCCAACGAACGACAGCGAATACAGTTACAACATTGACGCATTTAATCGTGTTAGTTTCTAATAAGAGACTAAATGCCCGATTTGCGTCTAGATTCTGGGGCAATTTAGTTTCTAAATGACCACCAAGGATCCTCATAAACAAAATTGTCATTAATTAAGCCTTTTCCTTATTCATTGAGTCCGTATAATGATGTTAATTCTCACTCATTTAAGCGATTTATCATGACAGAACAAAC
The DNA here is from genome assembly GCF_040309945.1 of Shewanella sp. AC34-MNA-CIBAN-0136. NCBI lineage: Bacteria > Pseudomonadati > Pseudomonadota > Gammaproteobacteria > Alteromonadales > Shewanellaceae > Shewanella > Shewanella sp. AC34-MNA-CIBAN-0136. Next base: position 112,871 of record NZ_JBEOPJ010000005.1, read on the forward strand.
AGCAGCACTAACAGGCTTTATCGAAAGCGTAAAACAACATCAAGTCTTATGGGGCTTACAAGATGAAACAGGTGAAGGTTGGGTTGTATGTGACTCATCAGAATTTGAAGAAACTGATGTTATGCCACTTTGGTCAAGTGAAGCTGCTGCAAAAAGCCATTGCACTGATGAGTGGGCAGACTACAACCCAGTGACTATTACACTGACTGAGTTTTTAGAATACTGGGTAAGTGATTTAAATGATGACGGTGTATTAATAGGTGTTGATTGGGAAGCTGAACAAGAATGCCTAGAAATTGACCCAATCGTATTGGCTAAAGAATTAGTTGATTTTGAAAAAGAATAATCATTAATTGATTTGATCTTACTACCCAAGCTGTTCAGCCATTGAACAGCTTTTTGATATTATTATGCCCATGCCTACACTGATTGATATTCCTTTTGACAAACGCCACACCTGTTGGTTTTGCAACGAACCCAGTAATCATATTTTTGATTACTATAGAATGACTCACACTCCCCACCCCTCTCTAGCCATTCCTGCTTGTAAAGAATGCCATATGTTAGCCAAGAAAAATCTGCTGACCTCTATTTGGGATTGTCGAGATGCGGTTAAAGATAATTTAATGCATATATATAGCAAAGACTTGGCGATTGGCATTAATTGGACTGAGCAAGAACTCGAAGAATCAGATTTTGATTGTATGATTTTTGGTGGATTTAAAAAAAGTGCCTGGATGATGTATCAAATAGCCCAAAGTCGCATGAATGCACGGGGCTGGCCATTAAGTCTGGACGGGGTTTTACTTGAAGGCGAAATAGCGGGTGACAGTAGTCAATATCATACCGGTTTCGAGTTTGACGATATAATGTTTACCTCTCTAACAAAAGCCATTGGCCACTATAGCAAGACCTTATCTTTAGACAGTGGTTTTTTACAGCAACTGGTTACCTTACTTGGTAAAGCTCAATTTGGCCATGCTGTCAAAATAGCGAGACTCAATATTGGTATCACCCCAGGGCATCAACGGCGTATTCTTGACGAGTTAATCGAAGATATGGATCAATAAAACCACTTAATCATTCAATTGTGGCCTAACTAAGAATACTCCGTAAACGATCTTGAACAACGCTGACTAATAAGTCGGGCTGGAATTTAGAGATAAACTCATTACAGCCGACTTTTTTCACCATCGCTTGGTTAAAGCTACCGCTTAAAGAAGTATTGAGAGTAATAAAGAGTGCCGCCATTCGAGGATCGTTACGCACCTCAAAGGTCAACTTATAACCATCCATTTCGGGCATTTCGGCATCGGTAATCATCATTAGCAATTCATCGGCAACCTGTCTGCCTTCATCAGCCCACGATTGTAATAATCGCAAAGCTTGTAATCCATCTGACGCCTCAATAATCTCTATACCAAGTTGATTGAGAGTGTCCCTTACTTGTTTACGCGCCGTTGACGAATCATCCACAATTAATATCTTACGACCAGGCATGTAAGAAACGAGCGCTTCATCTAACACACCGTCAGATAACTTCACATCGTAATCAATAATCTCAGCTAATACCTTCTCAACATCAATAATAGACACTAATCGTAAGTGTCCTTGGTCTTCAATTTTCGTTATTGCGGTTAAGTAATTATGTCCGCCAGTGGTTTTGGGCGGCGGCATAATATCACTCCAGGTCATGTTAACGATATTCTCGACTTTACCGACTAAAAAAGCCTGCACACTGCGGTTATACTCGGTAATAATCAAGTTACAATCGTCATTCACTGGCATCGGCGAGAAACCAATCGCTTGTCGTAAATTAATCACTGGGATCGACATCCCTCTAATGTTGGCTACTCCATAAACATTATGATTACTGCCGGGTAACTTATGTAAGGGTGGCAACTTAACCACTTCTTTGATTTTAAATACATTAATGGCAAACAACTGGGTGGAGTTAATGCGAAACAACAACAATTCTAAACGGTTTTCGCCAACTAACTTAGTTCTTTGATCTACCGTATCGAGCACTTTTCTCATGAACAGGTTCCACCTAAAAACATACAAGCAACATCAAAGACGCGTCATCATTAACAAGGGTAATTATACTTAAAAAATATCATTAAACAGTGTTGAATCAGGATTTATGCCGCAAAAATAAAAAATATATATAAACAAGATCAAAAAACACCCCTAATACGTAAAATGTTTAATTCGAAACTCGAATTATTTCATCTCATAAACGTTCTACTAAAGTTAACACCAATAAAAAGACTCCTGAAACCGCGGCATCAATTCACCCTCGGTTTTGCTTTGTTAAGTCTGTCGGCTGTTATCCTAATAGATAAGCCTGTTACTGTTGTAAAACCATTTAACTCAATTAATACTTAAGACGTTCATATGAATAGCCCGTCTTGATAATGCATTTGAGCATAAATTTTCACACATAACACAATATAATTTGGCATGTTTAAAACACAGATCAAGGTGATCATTAACCTGTTTGTGTACGTACAACAGTGTAGATTATTCGTTAAAAGTCATTCAGGGGCCGTTATGATCATCCCATTATTCCCATTACCGATTTGCTTGTTACCTCAAGGATATACCCAGTTACGTATTTTTGAACCTAGATATAAACGCTTAGTATCAGAATCGCTAAAAAGTGGTGTTGGTTTTGGCTTATGTATGTTGGCTGATGATAAAAAAACCATATTACCCATGGGCACATTAACCCAGATTATCGACTTTGAAACGCTTGAAGATGGCTTATTAGGTATTAGTGTGCAAGGGCAAAAAACGTTCATTATTAACAAAATAAGTGTTGATAGTGACGGTTTAAAGCGCGCCAATGTCAGCTTAATTGATTCTTGGCCGTGCGATATCATTGAACCACAAACTGAACAGAGCCACGATCACACTGATGAGCGTAAAAAAGATAAAGCACTTAGCAATACGTTAAAGCAAATTTTACAGCAATACCCACAGCATCTTGCCCACTATTCTGAAGAAAACTTTAATGATATTGCGTGGGTTTGTCAGCGATGGCTTGAAATTATCCCATTGAGTTCCAAAGAAAAATATCAGTGTATCAATAGCCATGATCATCAATTAGCTAAATCATTCTTAGCCGACATAATAAAATAATACAGAACTGTGATCCGAACCCAATAATGCCACGTACAAGATAATGATACTGCAGCTTGTTTGAGCTCAGGATAGCCACAGCATAATGACGTAATCTCTTATGCTCAATGAGTTATTTATTGGATGCGGGTGAAATAATGGAAAATGTTCAATCACAAAGCACACAAAGTCGTTATGATAAGGGGCATCTTGCACAAAGATCCCTAATTAAACTAAGCGGTGCTATGAAATCAAACGAACCCAATCCAATGGCTGATGAGCTTGCGTCATTAATGATGCAGGTGGCTAATGATCGATGCAAAGCATCTTTTGCAAAACTTTTTTCGCATTTTGGCCCAAAAATTAACTCTTTTGGTGTTCAGCGCTTAAGCCAACAGGGCTTAGCCATGGATTTAGTTCAAGAGACAATGACTCGAGTATGGACAAAAGCCCATCTTTACAATGCAGACAAAGCAGCGGTAAGTACTTGGGTATTTACCATCATGCGTAATCAATGTTTTGACATGCTCCGTAAAGTACAACATAACCGTGAAGATTCTTTCGGTGATGATATTTGGCCTTTATTTGAGTCTGATGAAGCTGAAAACAACGACGATGATTTTTTATTATCGGCAACTTTATTGCTGCATGTAGAAGAATTACCTCCTCTACAACGCCAAGTAGTACAAGGTATTTATATGCAAGAGCTTACTCAACAAGAGTTAGCAGACAAACTTAACATTCCAATTGGAACGGTTAAATCACGACTCAGACTTGGCTTGGAAAAATTAAAAAGCTTTATGGAGAAACACTATGATTAATTACCACCCAGACCAGCATTTGCTGTCTCTCCATGCTAAAGGCGAGTTGCCGCTATCGATGTCGATTGCTATCTCCGCTCATGCTGAATTGTGTCCTCATTGCCAGCAACAACTTGACCAGATGACAATTGCGTTGTCTGAGCAACAGTTTGAGTCAGCCGTAAAAACTCAGTCGGTAGACACTAATAATAATCAATTAGACGCACTACTCGAGCAGCTACTAAATTCAACCTTAGATACTTTAGAGGTTGAACAAGCTAGTACAGTTGATCTGATTGAAGACAATAGCGTTAGTATTAAAGGTCAACATTATCCGCTGCCTAAGGTATTTCGTAAGCAAATTAATGCTTCTTGGCAGGGTATTGGTAAAGTCAGCCGTTTGAGACTCGATACCGGAGAGCCACAAGCAAGAGCAAGCTTGTTGCATATCGCAGCCAACGGTGAAATTCCTGAACATACACACAAAGGTGCAGAGCTAACATTACTGCTCGCAGGTGAGTTCAGCGACTGTTACAACACCTACAAGCCTGGTGACTTTATGTTGCTTGATAAAGAGCACCAACATTCACCAAAAACACTTGAAGGTTGTTTGTGCTATACCATTGTCGATGCCCCGTTATACTTCACTAAAGGGTTCAGCAAACTATTAAACCCAATTGGCGATTTACTTTACTAACCATTACGTTAGTTTCTTAAAATGTTAACTACTAAGGTTTGTGCATCGACAACTTGGCCGCTATTTATCATTAAGTTGTACCAGCAATAAGGGATGATGAGTGAATTTTCGTCATCCCTTTTAACACTATCGACATCCGAGCAAGGTGAGAATTGTCGATGATTAGTCACTAATTGCTATTTTTTAATCGAAAACTGCATTAATTTGATTAAAAATTGAAAAAGACTATTGCCATATGCAAACACTCAGTATATTATCCACACAGATTTAGTTTTCTTGTTAATTTTGGTTACCTACCTGTAAGTCTGCTCAACTTCACTTCGTAAATAAACCCAAGACAAGCTTCTGTACATCGTTTTTGATTTCAATTGATTTCTGTTGATATGATAATTTAAATTATATTCACGTCATCTTGTTGTCATAAAACTATGTTTAACTTACAAAGTTAAGTACTAAATATGTATTAATTTTTTTATGGCTATATGTCATGTGACAACATCAATGTTGCAAGCATAAAATAGACCTTAATCAACTATTTACATATCAACACTTGATTAGTGAGTAAAGGATAGGTTAAGTTAAATCTCGAAACATTAATCTTTTGCAACACTAAAAAATGCCAAGGATATTTTATTGAACAATTTTCTCACCTAATGGTGAATATATAAGAAGGAGTGTGACCTATGTCATACAACATGAATGGACACGAAATTTCAGTTAGCTTTCCGGTTAACTCTATCTCGTCAAACAAGAATTCAATTGCTTTTACCGACAGCCTAGGTAAAAACAAAAAAACCTTTTCAAAACGTATTGAAGCATTAAACTTCATGAAATGGTTAATCTCTGCCAATAAGTAATACCCCCTAACGCTTTGCGTTAATCATTTGCTCTGTTATTTAATAAACTCATTTCTCGGTATTCTCCTCTCACTTACCGATGTTTATTAAAACAGGGCAAAATGAATAACTCACTCGCATCATTTTAAGTTATTCTTCAGCGTTACATCCCAGTTAACCCCTCTAAAATATCTAATTTTATATCAACAACTTATAGAAAAAACATCTTGCATTCACCCTGTAATTAAACAGTGTGCGAAAATTTTCGTTGGTATCTTGGCAACATTGTTTTATTTCCCAAAACTCCCCCCTGATGTATATAGAGAATATCGGTTGCATTGGCAGTTTTACTATTCAAATAATGTTGTAACACTAGAAATCCAACCGGGTCGTACAATAATTCAAATTCAATTCCCGACTGGCATACTGTATTCCACATATCAAAACAACGTCGTGATAGTTTGCCAAAATGATATTTATAACCATCATTAATAATTTTAGGAAAATAAACCTCATCGACTAATTGTGAGAATTGTTGACGTAAATATTCATCCCCTCCCACAGTACTGCAAGTTAACACCTCAATGGTAAAAACTTTCGTTAATGATAAATGAGCCAATTGTTGAGTAAGTTGTTTATTTAAATAGGCCGCAGTGGTCCCCGTACCTGAGGGTAAAAATACCTTTAGCTTATTTTTTTGTTGATCTTGCGCCCATTGAATAATTTCACAGGCAAGTTGTGTTATCCCGGTTTCGGCATACTCACAACGCCCACCTTCAGGAATAAAAAGTAATTGTTTTTTATCTGCGTAGCTTGGATTCGATGAAACAATATATTGCATCGCATCGTCTAAATGCATACTTTGAAGATTTTCAACATCGGTCAAATGACTAACATCAATAATATTGGCGCCATTTTGTATCGCAGCGGCATAATTGCCTTGAGGATGTTGTAATAAAAACTCGCTGATATGGCTTACATAGTAATCAAATTTCCACCCTTGCCGCTTAGCCAATACTGACATGGAATATAATGAGTTGGCTTGGGCCGAACCCGATGCCACTAGTTGGGTAACATGTGAATAATCATGATGTAAAAAATGATAAAATTTACGTGCTTTATTACCACTAAAATCAGCATGTAATAAATCATCTCGTTTAATGTAGATGCTGCGGCCAGCAAAGTTCATCGTTTGCACTGGGCTTATCGAAAACATGAATTGTCTCAATCAACTGTAATATGAGCATTTTAACTAAAAAATGATAAATCTCATCGATTCATTTGCGTGAATCCTCGCACTGTTCTATTTATACAATACCACAGCAACACTTAATCCTTAGTAATCAACAAATTGAAAACCTGGCATGAAAATGGCTTATATTGAGAATATTGACTATTGATAGGAATGAAAATGTCTCTTTTACGCTTAATCTTTAATATTGCTTGGTTTTTAATGGGTGGTTTTGTTATGGGACTAGCTTGGTGGTTTGTTGGAGTACTGTGCTTTATCAGTATCATTGGCATCCCATTTGGTCGTGCTTGTTTTGTTATTGGCGAACTGGCTTTCTGGCCATTTGGACAAGAGACCGTTAACCGGAAACACATTTCAGGCCAAGAAGATATTGGCACTGGCACGTTAGGTTTGGTGGGTAATGTAATATGGTTTTTATGCTTTGGTATTTGGCTCGCGATTGGTCATCTAGTCCATGCTCTGGCTTGTTTTGTAACGATTATAGGTATTCCGTTCGCGTTACAACATCTTAAGTTGGCCTTATTAAGTTTAACCCCTATTGGTCAAACCGTTATTGCCAAACCGACTTATTAACATTCGTTAATAACCGCTGAATGACCACTATTGTAAAAAGCCGATAGCATAATGCTGTCGGCTTTTTATTTGCCTAATCGTATCAGCAACGTGTACATTGCCATTCTTAAGCACTGAAAGGTTATTCAGTCACTTTCAAGACGATAATGGGATCACATGAACTATTGGTTAATGAAGTCTGAACCAGACGACTTTAGTATTGATAATCTACAGATGAGTAAGCAGCAAACTGTTGCTTGGCAAGGTATTCGTAACTATCAAGCACGTAATTATATTCGCGATCAAATTACATTGGGCGATGTAGTGTTGTTTTACCACTCTAGCTGTAAAGTTCCTGCCATTGTGGGTTTAGCAAAAATTAGCAGTGAAGCTCAAATTGATAGCAGTGCTTTTGATAACCGTTCACCGTATTTTGATGCAAAATCTAACGCTAATGCGCCTCGATGGTGGCAAGTCGATATTCAATTTATGGCCAAATTTTCTCAGCCTGTGAGCTTGAAGCAATTGAAAGCCGATCCCGCGCTGCAAGATATGGTATTAGTGGCTAAAGGTGCCCGCCTGAGTATTCAGCCCGTCACACAGTTGCAATACCAACACATTATGCAACTAACAACCTTAGAATAATAACGTTAGATTGATGACCTTGCATCGGTAACCTTGAATTAAAACAGACCAGCTTGTCAGCAGGCCAGTAAACATCTTCTTTAAATCCGCCTCCTAAAGACAGCTCAGACTACGTAAACACTATTAGCTATAAATAGTCTGAGCTCAAATACTAACGGCACAGTGATAAGATCACGCAATGCCCATATTAGTTAATCATTCGCCCTATTCCGCCAAGTACAGAACCTTCACCTTGGTCTTTGCCACCACTTGATGGTGCATGAGCAATAATTCTGTCAGCCATACGAGAAAACGGTAAGCTTTGTAACCACACAGTCCCATGGCCTTTTAAGGTTGCAAGGAACAAACCTTCACCACCAAATACCATCGACTTTAATGAGCCTGCACGTTGTATGTCATAATCAATCCCGGGAGTGAATCCAACTAAACAACCGGTATCGACCCGCAATGTCTCACCGTGTAATTCTTTTTTAATCAGTGTCCCACCAGCATGCACAAACGCCATGCCATCACCTTTAAGGCTTTGTAGAATAAATCCTTCACCACCAAAGAAACCGGTGCCTAATCGCTTATTAAACTTCATGCTTACTTGCGTGCCTAAGGCTGCCGCTAAAAAGCTGTCTTTTTGGCAGATAAGTTCGCCTTGATGTTGAGCTAAGTCTATAGCCAAAATAGTGCCAGGAAATGGCGCAGCAAATGCCACTTTTCGTTTTTGTTGACCTTGATTAGTAAAGTGGGTCATAAAAATACCCTCACCCGAAATGGCGCGTTTACCTGCACCAAGTAGCTTGCCAAAAAAACCGGATTCTGGTTCAGAGCCATCACCCATTCTGGCCTCAAACATAATGTCTTCTTCGAGGTAAGTCATCGCACCCGCTTCAGCAATAACAGACTCATTTGGGTCTAATTCAACTTCAACCAGCTGCATGCTAGAACCTATAATTTCATAATCTACTTCATGACTTTTCATGCTCATTTTCATTCCTTAAAAATTTATTTAATGTTTGCAGTTGCCCAATTCAGTATTAAGGCATTATTCCTTATGGATGATTTAAGGTAACAAAATGATCATCCATTTAACATGACAACATTTCAATAAAATATCCGCGTTCTGTTGCCACTGCATTTGTTTACCAATTGTGTCCATCGTTAACCTAAACCCGCACCACTTAACCCTAATTGTTGCTGTTGCTGATATTGGGCAAATTCTTGCAAAATTAATTCAGTAAATAATTGCCCTGCTCGACCAAGTGGTCGCTCTAAAGTTGATACTAATTGCGGTGTAAAACTAAACCGATTACCACCAATAAAATCAACTTCAATAAGTAGTCCTTGATGTAATTCTTCGGCAATTAAAAAATCCGGCATCCAACCAAAACCCAGGCCTTTAAGTAAAGCATTTTTTTTCATGATAAAGCCTGACAAATAAAAGACTTTATCGCCGCCAAATTGCATTTCATCGCGGTCACGTTTACCAGGAGATGAATCTTCGATGGTTAACTCAACATGTTGTTGCAATTCAGGCAAACTAATGTCTTTAAGATGACTTAATGGATGTTGTGATGACGCGACAAGCACGCTGGTAATAGCAGGTAGCGGTTTAGGATGATAAGAGGGGCCAGTACGATAATCCTTAACCAGCATTAAGTCGGCCTGGTCGCGCTCAAAGCGATGCTGTACCCCGCCTAAAAACTCCATATTAAGCTGCACTTTAGTCGGTATGTTGTGTTCTGACATGCGCTTAAGCGCGGTCATGATCGGTTCCATCGGTAAAGCACCGTCTATTACTAACTCAAGTTTGGGCTCCCAACCCTGACTAAAGCGACTGGCAAGATGTTCAATATTGGCTAAATGCTGTAACAGCCGTTGCCCTTCGGCCAAAATAACCTTACCTTCGGGTGTTAATTCCGCTCGATAATGATCTCGATTAAATAATGTCACGCCTAGATGTTGCTCTAGTTTTTTAATCTGATAGCTTACTGCCGATTGTGCCTTGTGTAATCGCTCTGAAGCTTTTGCAAAACTTCCTTCTTCAACAAGTACTTGCAGTACATTAAAGGCATCGATATCTATTCGCATAAGATTTCCACTGTCCCGTTATCCATACACAAATGTAAAGTTAACATAACAATCTAAAAAATAGATTGTGTTGAGTTATTTATTATTCTTTTTTTTGTTGATCTTTACCACTAAATTGTAAGTTAGATCACATATTGGTTTGCCCAATGCGATTAGGCCATAACAACAAATAACATAAACGCCACGACACTCGCAGTCGATTCACCATAGGACAATCAGATGCCATTCTATGTTAAACAAGGTCAGATCCCGACCAAACGTCACATTGCCTTCGAAAAAGACAATGGCGAGTTGTACCGTGAAGAATTATTTTCAACCCATGGCTTTTCGAATATCTACTCCAATAAATATCATCACAATATGCCAACCAAAGCGATAGACGTTCAACCTTACTCGTTATCTCATGGTGAACAATGGCAAGACTCATTAATTCAAAATTACAAATTAGACTCGCGCCAAGCCGACTGCCAAGGCAACTTTTTTAGCGCCCGAAATAAAATATTTTTCAATAATGATGTCGCCATGTACACCGCGAAAGTGACTGAAGACACCAATGAATTTTATCGAAATGCCTATGCTGACGAAGTGGTGTTTATTCACGAGGGTGAAGGCCAATTATTGAGTGAATACGGTGTCATTGAAACCAATAAATGGGATTACTTAATTATTCCACGCGGGACCACGTACCAACTTAAATTTAACGATTATCAAAATGTACGCTTGTTTGTTATTGAATCATCCTCAATGGTCGAAGTGCCAAAGCATTTCAGAAACGAATACGGCCAAATGCTTGAATCTGCACCTTACTGTGAACGAGACATTCGTACGCCAACCTTGGCTGATGCCGTGGTTGAAAAAGGTGAGTTTCCGTTAATGTGTAAATTTGGTGATCGCTATCAAAAAATGACACTGCAATGGCATCCATTTGACTTAGTAGGCTGGGATGGTTGCGTTTATCCTTGGGCATTTAACATCAGTGAATATGCACCCAAAGTTGGCAAGATTCATTTACCACCGTCTGAGCATTTAGTGTTTACTGCACACAATTTTGTCATTTGTAACTTTGTGCCACGCCCATACGATTTTCATCCGAAATCGATACCAGCACCTTATTACCACAACAACATCGACAGCGATGAAGTCTTGTATTACGTCGATGGTGACTTTATGAGCCGTACAGGCATTGAAGCGGGCTATATGACGTTACACCAAAAAGGTGTGCCGCATGGGCCTCAACCTGGTCGCACAGAAGCCTCTATCGGCAAAACCGAAACATACGAATATGCGGTGATGGTTGATACCTTCGCCCCACTGAATTTAACCGCTCATGTCAAAAATTGCATGAGTGATGATTACAACCGCTCTTGGTTAGAAAACTAAGACCACATTTATAGCTAACCCAAGTCACCAAAGAGTGATTGCGTGTTGACATAAAATAAAGGAAAACAAAATGGCAAGCGAACTAAATCCACTGGGCCTTTTAGGCATTGAATTCACCGAATTTGCTAGCCCAGATACAGAATACATGCACCAAGTATTCATTGATTTTGGTTTTTCGATGTTAAAAAAAACCAAAAATAATGACATTGTTTACTACAAACAAAATGACATTAACTTTCTATTGAATAAAGGCCGTGCAGGCTTTTCTGCAGAATTCGCCAAATCTCATGGTCCGGCTATTTGTTCAATGGGTTGGCGTGTAGAAGATGCACAGTTTGCATTTACAGAAGCCGTTGCCCGTGGTGCAAAACCAGCCGATGATGCCAATAAAGACATGCCCTACCCAGCTATTTACGGTATCGGCGACAGTCTGATTTATTTTATTGACACTTTTGGTGAACAAAACAATATTTATCAAACTGACTTTGTCGATTTAGAACAGCCTATCGTAACGCCTGAGAAAGGCTTTATGGAAGTCGACCATTTAACCAATAATGTCTACAAAGGCACCATGGAAAAATGGGCTAACTTTTATAAAGACATTTTTGGTTTTACCGAAGTGCGTTATTTCGATATCAGCGGCGCTCAAACTGCTTTGGTATCTTATGCGCTACGCTCTCCAGACGGCAGTTTCTGCATCCCGATTAACGAAGGTAAAGGTAATAACAAAAATCAGATTGATGAATACTTAGGTGAATACAATGGCCCAGGTGTTCAACATCTGGCATTCAGAAGTCGTGACATTGTGGCCTCACTCGATGCTATGGAAGGCACCTCAATCAAAACACTGGATATTATTCCTGAATATTACGACACCATTTTCGAGAAGTTGCCACAAGTGACCGAAGATCACGACCGTATCAAGCATCACCAGATTTTGGTTGATGGCGATGATGACGGTTATTTATTGCAAATTTTCACCAAAAATCTATTTGGGCCTATCTTCATTGAAATCATTCAACGTAAAAATAACCTTGGCTTTGGCGAAGGTAACTTTACCGCGTTGTTTGAATCGATTGAACGCGATCAAATGAAACGCGGCGTGCTGTAATTTTATAGACACGAAGTGATACATAAAAACCAGCAAATTGCTGGTTTTTATCATTTTAGGCCTTTACACTCTGCCATCTACATTCTAATCAAAGACCTTTCTAATGCCAGATTACGCCGTACTCGCTGTGTTTATTCCAACGTTCTTTTTTGTGTCTATCACCCCCGGTATGTGCATGACTTTAGCCATGACACTCGGCATGAGTATTGGTGTACGCAGAACCTTATGGATGATGTTAGGTGAATTAGTGGGCGTGGCGTTGGTCGCCATTGCAGCAGTACTTGGGGTTGCTAGCATCATGCTAAATTACCCACAGGTGTTCGATATTCTTAAGTGGGTGGGTGGCGCTTACCTTGGCTACATTGGCATTAATATGTGGCGTGCTAAAGGCAAAATGGCCATCATCACTGGTATTGAAGTTAAAGCCAGTCGCATGAGCTTAATCAGCCAAGGATTTATTACCGCGATTGCCAACCCTAAAGGTTGGGCTTTTATGATTTCGCTATTACCGCCGTTTATTAATGTTGATAATGCCGTTGGGCCACAACTCGCCGTTTTGCTTAGTATTATAATGGTCACCGAAAGTGTGTCGATGCTGGCTTATGCCAGCGGCGGTAAGAGTTTACGATTATTTTTAAGTCGAGGCGATAATATCCGCTGGATGAATCGTATCGCCGGAAGTTTAATGATACTGGTTGGTATTTGGCTAGCGCTAGGCTAACCCAGAAAGCACATTTGATGAGTAATTAACCTCATATTATTTTATGTATTTTCAATCGATTTATACGGCAGTTGTTCGCACATTTGCTGTATATAAATGTCGATATGAGCTTGCTCTTGTTGACAAAAAGCACCGATGGCATCATTAAAACCTTCATGAGCAACAAAATGGCTTGAGGTGGTTTTCACAGGACGAAAACCTCGAGCCACTTTATGTTCGCCTTGTGCTCCTGCATCAAAAACTAATAATTGATTAGCGATAGCGTACTCAATACCTTGGTAATAACATGCTTCAAAATGGACATAGTCGCATTCTGTTAACGCCCCCCAATAACGACCATATAAATGCGTGTCTGACACAAAATATAATGCTGATGCCACTAATTGTGCGTCACTATTTTCAATCAATAATAATCGGATCATTGAGCCCATTGTTGCTGCTATCTGCTCAAAGAATGCTGCCGACAAGTACCCTTTATGACCCGAACGCTTTAAATAAGTATTTTGATAACAACGCACAAAATCCTGCCATTGCTCTGCACTCGCCTTATCGCCATCGATAAATCGGAATTGTAGCTGTTGTCTTGCAGAAATTCGTTCTTTAGTGATGTTTTTGCGTTTACGTGACGTTAATGTACTCAGAAAGTCATTAAAATCAGCATAATTTTGGTTGTGCCAATGAAACTGACAACCAACACGCTCCATTACCCCTGCTTGTGCAAACTGTAGATGTTGCTCGGTATTGGTAAATAAACAATGCCAAGATGACCAACCCTGTTTAATGACAGTTTGTGACAGATAGGTTTGAATACCGTCAATCAAGGGCTGTTGATCGTGTTTTGGTAACCTTGGGTCAATACCAATACGTCGCCCAGTTGTAGGAGTAAAAGGTATACTGCCCACAAGCTTAGGGTAATAGCCTATATTGTGACGCTCATAAGCTTCTGCCCATGCCCAATCAAACACATATTCCCCCCAAGAATGACTTTTAAGGTACAAGGGCATCAATGCAATAATATTATCGCCATCCATCACCATAAGGTGCATCGGCGTCCAACCCGTTTCAGCACTAACACAGCGACTCATTTCCAGAGCGGATAAATATTCATGCCGGGTAAAAGGATGAGATGATCCAAAAAAGATATTCCATACTGAAGAATCTATATTGCTAATACTATTAACAAATTTATATTGATAAACTCGCGTTTGTGTTTGTTCCACCCACACCTACCCTATAATAATTAACACTCAACCGCTAAAACTCATACCAATTATTGCTATCATGTGGCATGTTCTATCACAGTATCTTCTCAATACACACCAAGGATTGATCGTGACACGATTCCCTAAATTAACACCGCTTTTTTTGAGCACCGCATTAACACTCACACTTTGTTATCCTGCGCTTCATATTGCTGACAGCCAAGCAAATGAAGCTTCAATCTTCAGTGAAATGGCAACGGCTCAGCCAATCTATGCTAAGCATGGCATGGTTTCAAGCCAAGAAGCCATAGCTAGCCAAATTGGTGTTGATATTTTAAAACAAGGTGGCAACGCGGTCGATGCGGCCGTAGCAGTGGCATATGCACTTGCAGTAACCTTACCTCGCGCGGGTAATATTGGTGGTGGTGGTTTTATGCTAGTGCATTTAGCCGAGCAAAATAAAACCATTGCTATCGATTACCGTGAAACAGCCCCTGCTAAAGCGCACAAAGATATCTTCCTTGATGAACAAGGCAATGCAGTTGACAAACTCAGTCGTGAGCATGGACTAGCTGTGGGCGTACCTGGAACCGTTATGGGGATGGAACTGGCCTTAAAACAATATGGCACCATGAAAATGGCGCAAGTGATCAAGCCTGCGATTAAGCTCGCCAAAGACGGTATAGTTGTTACTTCAGATCTATCAAACTCATTAGCGGGCCTTAAATCTCGTATTACTCAATGGCCAAGTTCAGCAGCAATTTTCTACCATGCCGACGGCAGTAATTATCAAGTCAATGAATTGCTCAAACAACCTGAGTTAGCACAGTCTTTATCGTTGATAGCCCAGAAAGGTAGTAAAGGGTTTTATCAAGGTGAAACGGCTGAAAAAATTGTCTCTGCGGTCCAAAATGCTGGCGGGGTAATGAGTTTAAATGATTTAGCTAACTACAAAGTTGTTGAGCGCGAACCGGTTCGAGGTAATTATCGAGGCTACGAAGTGGTATCTATGCCGCCGCCATCTTCAGGGGGTATTCATATTATCGAAATGCTCAATGTACTCGAGCAATTCCCCATTGATAAATTAGGCCACAATAGCGCAAACACTTTGCATCTTATGGCCGAAACCATGAAATATGCCTATGCTGATCGTAGTGAGTATTTAGGCGACCCAGATTTTGTTACTGTTCCTGTAAAACAATTGACTAGCAAACAATACGCAAAAGAGATTGCCAGTAAAATCGCCATCAATAAAACCACCCCTAGCAGCGAAATTAAGCCGGGGAAACTAGCACCATATGAGAGCGATCAAACTACCCACTTCTCGGTTATCGATAAATGGGGCAATGCAGTTGCTAACACCTATACCCTTAACTTCAGTTATGGTTCAGGCTTAGTCGCTAAAGGTACTGGGATTTTATTAAACAATGAAATGGATGACTTTTCGGTTAAACCAGGTACCCCTAATGGTTATGGCTTAATTGGTGGGGAAGCAAATGCAGTGCAAGGAAATAAGCGCCCTCTTAGCTCCATGAGTCCAACCATGGTAATGAAAGATGGCAAACCTTTCATTGTTACCGGCAGCCCTGGTGGCTCACGGATTATTAATATTACGCTGCAAATGATCATGAATGTGATTGATCATAACTTAAACATTGCCGAAGCAACCGCTGCTGCACGTATGCATCACCAATGGTTACCTGATTTTATTTGGGTGGAACATACATTGAATCGCGATACTATTTCATTACTTGAAGCCAAAGGTCACAAAGTGAAAGTGCAAGAATCGATTGGCAGTACTCAATCGATAATGATGACAGAGCAAGGTCTTTTTGGCGCTTCAGATCCAAGACGCGCGGGTTCTGCCGCCATCGGCTATTAATACCATTAACCATTACCCTTAAAGCAATAGCGGCTTTACATAATCTAAAGCCGCTATCATTGATAATAAAGTAACAAAAATCATTAACAATATCGTTCTCACGCTAGCGGTACTTACCTAATTCGAAATCATTTCGAATACATAAAAAGTTCATCTTGATGGTTCACAATTAAAATATGTTAAATCAAACATAAACTATATTAACTCACAAAAAATAACATATTCATCGCCTATCAAACTTGTTTATAATCATAGTGTTAAATGGACACCTCATTCAGGGGTGAATAATATTTTATTATATTAAAACAAAATCAATATTGTATTTCCAACGAGTTGAACAATACTAACATCGCAATGTGATTGTTTATTAAGCTTTAGCTTTTGTTAGTGATTTTATCCCATTATTTAAAGTGATATTATTGTAACCATGTTAAATAAATTGATTACATAAAGTTATATGCTGCTGACAAATTTAAAAATTAAGCACAGAATTACCCTACTTACTGTTGTCGCCATTTTGTCGTTTGTGATTTCTTTAATTATTAACAATCAAACTGGTGAAAACAATGCACAACGGTTAAACGGACTTCAAAACCAACTTTATCCCGCACTTAATCTAGCAACCATAAATCAAGGGTTGTTACTGCAATTAGATCAAACTATTCAGTCAGCAATAACCACAGGCGAAGAAGACAGCTTAGACATAGCTAAAACGATGGTGAAGCAAATTACGGATAATTTAAATGAGTTAGCCATTTTACTTCCAGCTGAAGAAATAAATACACAACAATTGATTCGTGACATTACCCTTTATCATGAAAATGCTAGAAGCCTTGCTGCCGAGTTTATAAAGGATGATGTTGACTTTAGTAAAATTCAAACTCAAGCGACAGATAATGCCAAGCGATATCAAACTTTAGTTAAACAATTTGCGGCCAAGAAGAAAGATTATTCAACAGAGTTTGAGCAACGGATCCAATTAACCATAGCCAGTACTGAACGTGCAGAAAATAGTCTAATGCTCATTGGTATTGCGGCTACAGTCGTCATGATTGCAGTAGGAGTCTTAGTTAATAAATCAATTATTAGTACTATCGACAATGTAACCCAGTCACTTCGTAACATATCCCAAGGTGAAGGCGATCTACGATCACGGATTCAGTATGCAGGCAAAGATGAAATAGCACAGCTTGTTTATTGGTTTAATCAATTTGTGTCTAAACTTCAATCGTCTATTGCCGATACAAAGAATACCACTGAAAATTTAACCGAAGTTGCAGCAACGTTACTCAGCGGCAGTCAATACAGTGAACTCAATGTACAGCAACAAAATGAATCCATTGAGCAGATATCACAAGCCATGAAAGAAATGTTTGTCAGTGTCACTCATATTGCTGAATACGCATCAAGCGCAGCGCTTGATGCTGAGAATGCCAACACTGAGGCAAAACAAGGCGTTGTTATTGTTAACGATGCTGTTATTACCATTAATACCTTGGCTGAAGAAGTACAGCAAACTGCGGTTGTCGTTAATCAATTGGACGCATATACCCATAATGTTAATGACATATTAGACACGATAAGAAGTATTGCAGATCAGACTAATTTACTCGCACTTAACGCTGCGATTGAAGCCGCGCGTGCTGGTGAACATGGGCGCGGGTTTGCGGTAGTTGCAGATGAAGTCAGAACATTGGCCTCTAGAACACAAACCTCGACCCAAGAAATCCAACAAGTGCTACAAGAATTACGCTCCACGTCTAAACAAGCCGTTGACGCGATGGATCGCGGTATTCACACTGCAGCAATAGGGGTTAAATCAACCTCTTTAGCCGGTGAAGCCTTACAACGTATAACAGGTAAAGTGAGTGCAATATCAGAGGTTAATGACCAAATTGCGGCTGCCACCGAAGAACAACATACAACTTCGGTGTTGATTCAGCAATATGTAGCTGAAATGGAAGCCGGTTCACAGAAAGTCAGGGTAACGACGGCTGATATGGGAGGGATCAGTGTTGATATTCAAAATATAAGTGAAAGACTACAATCAATTACTAACCAATTTAAGGTGTGAGATTGATTGTAAATGCAGTAGCAGAAAACCAAAAATATAAGCCCTAGAGGCATATTGAGTGATGATCAAGGAGTAACACCATGCAGTTTAATTTAAAAGTATTATCTGTTGCAATATCAATGGCAATGATACCTAACCTAGCAACAGCAGATGAAGCTGCTGATGCAAAAATAGCTAAGTTAGAGCAGCAAGTTCAAACGCTGCAAAAACAACAAAATGCTAGCCTAACTGACAAAGTAAAATTTAACGGCTTTATTAGTGGAGCCTATATCAGCTCTGACAATGATGCTGGTTATAATAATGCAGATTCAAGTGCTGATTTTAACGAAGACAGTAAATTAGGGCTACAAGGTACCTTTAACATTTCTGACAATACTCAAGCAGTATTACAGTTAATGATGCGCGGTAAATACGACTGGGAAGTTGAAGCAGAATGGGCCTATTTATCTCATCGCTTTGAAAACGGCGTCAAGATTCGTGGTGGTAAACTGCGAGTCCCTTTATTCATGTACTCTGATTACTTAGATGTTGGCTACGCACAGCCATTTGCTCGTCCACCACAAGAAGTATACGGCGCTATTCCGTTTTCGTCTTACACAGGCGCTGGCGTGTCATACGATGTTGAATATGATGACTCAACCTTAACAATGCAAGCCTTTGGTGGTGAGTCAGATGTTAAAAATTCAGCGGTTGAACTCAGTAACCTTATGGGTGCTAACCTGAGCTGGACTGACGAAATATGGACTTTACGTGCCGTATACGCTCAAGCACAACTAGACGGACCTATTGTTAATGAAGTTGACGTAACATTAGCGCCTGGAGTGAACACCCAAGCGAACTATACGGTATTAGAACTTGATGATGATAAAGGTTCTTTCGTCGGAGTGGGTGCAAGTTACGACAATGGTGAAGTCATTGCGATAACAGAATGGACTCGTTCAGAAATTGATAACGCTTACCCTGATATTGATTCTGGTTACTTAACATTAGGCTATCGTATTAAGGCATTTACGCCTTACGCTACTGTTGCTTATACGAAAACTCAAGATAATGATGAGCGTCTACCTTTATCTACAGCGGCTGCAATTCAGATGGTCGCCTTTAATGCTGAACGTATGGCTTACAGTATTGGTTTGCGATGGGATGCAATTGATAACGTTGCGATTAAATTTGATGTCACCTACGCCGATGATTTTGGTGACACTTCAGGTGGATTCTTAGGCAACAACTTGGACACGTCAACAGGTAAATTCACTTACGATGACACCTTGATTTACACCGTTAAATTCGACGCAGTATTTTAAGGGGTATGATAATGAAAAAATTATTAACAATTTTAGCACTAAGTTTAACTGCCGTTACCTCAGCTAATGCTGCTGTAGTGATTATTGGCAATCCTGCTGCTGCAGATATTTCAATTAATGATGTAAAAAAAGCTTTTTTAGGTAAAGGGGATTCTTCAGTCGTCGTTTACGAATTAGAAGAAGGTAATCCTATTCGCAGTGAGTTTCATCAAGCTGTTACCGGTAAGTCAGATGCTCAACTGAAAGCATTTTGGTCTAAGCAAGTCTTCACCGGTAAAGGTACTCCACCTCCTGCGGTTTCTGGTGCAAGTGCGATGAAATCAGCAATTGCAAGCAATCCAAATGCCATTGGCTACATTGATGAAGCAGACGTTGATGCCACAGTAAAAATCATACTGAAGCCATAGATTGATTACTACTGTGATTAACTCACCATAAAAACGTGAGCACATAATCACCGATCTTAGTTAATTGGAAGATGAAATATAAACCGAGTAATGATATTTATTGCTCGGTTTTTTTATGACTAACCTAATAAAAAATCAGCACCAAAACTTGTTTGGTTTATAACCATCATTTATAACGTCGAATTAGATGATGACGAGCAAAAGCAATATATCGCACTCTATCCTTAATAGCTTATCGAGTTAAATTTAACAATTCAATATTACGTAAATTCTGGCGAATATAAAATACTCAATTATTCGTTGCGTTATTTCGCCACATTTTTGCCGAAGAAAAATAACACCACTTATTAACATTGACACCGTAACATTAACATTGCGTAGCCTGTTATCATTTCTGATGATGATTAATTGCGCAATCTCACTCACGAATAGATTTTATTTAGCCTTGTATCACAATTTATTCATATCTTATGCTTATAATCAGCGCGGTGTTTTCATTTTATTATCAAAATAGTTAAGGAACGTTAACACTACGTAAGAGGCAAAAACAAAAAATACGCCTCGGGGTCAAATAAATATAGAGAGTAAATTATGTTAAATAAAACACTTCTTGCCGTTGTTATCGCTGGTGCACTGGGACTCGGCGGTTGCGGCTCTGATAATGACGATCAAACAAGTACTGTTACTGCAGATATCAAGTTACGTGTAATGGAAACGACTGATCTTCATACCAATATGATGGATTACAACTATTACTCAGGGAAAGATGATAAGACCATTGGTCTGGTACGTACAGCAAGTTTAATCAATGCAGCACGCGCCGAAGTCACTAACTCAGTTTTATTAGATAACGGTGATTTATTGCAAGGTAGCCCTATGGGAGATTACATTGCCAATAAATTCAAAACTGACAGCAACATGTTAACCGACACACACCCAGTGTACAAAGCAATGAATACACTAGATTATGAAGTAGGTAATATTGGTAACCATGAATTTAATTATGGCTTAACATTTCTTGAGCAATCAATATCGGGTGCAAATTTCCCCTACATTAACTCGAACGTAATTTGTGCTGATAAAGATGGTTGCTGGGGTGATGTGCTATTTAATGAAAACATGTTCACACCGTATATCATTAAAGACAAAGTTGTTATCGATGTTGACGGTAATGAACACACAATCAAAATCGGTTATATCGGTTTTGTACCACCACAGGTTTTACAATGGGATAAAGCTAACTTAGACGGTAAAGTTGAAGTCTTAGGCATTGTTCAAGCGGCTAATAAGTTTATTCCGCAAATGAAAGCTGAAGGTGCTGATATTATTTTAGCCATTCCGCATTCTGGTATTGGTTCAAGTGAAAACCCTGGCGATCCATGGGCAGAAAACGCCACTTATGCACTCACCAATGTTGATGGTATTGATGCTATATTCTTTGGCCACAGCCACTCAGTTTTCCCAGCCGCAAGCTATAGCGATTTACCGAACACTGACGTAGAAAAAGGGCTATTAAACGGCATTCCAGCTGTAATGCCTGGTCGTTGGGGTGATAACTTAGGTGTGGTTGACTTAGTTGTACGCCAAGTAGAAGGGAAATGGACCGTAATTCATGAAGAATCAACGGCTAAAGCACGCCCAATTTACGACAATGCTAATAAAGTAGCATTGGTTGAAGGTGAAGCGAGCTTACGTGATGCAATTGAAATTGAACATAATGGTACTATCGAATATGTTAGCCAACCTATTGGGGTTGCTGCCGCTAACATGTACAGCTTCTTAACGTTAGTTCAAGATGATCCAACGGTTCAGATTGTATCTAATGCTCAAATAGCGCGTGTTAAAACATTAATTACTGATGATTTAAAAGATTTGCCAATCTTGTCAGCTTCGGCACCATTTAAAGCCGGTGGACGTTATGCTGAAGGAGATGCAAGCCAATATGTACAAGTTGATGCTGGCGACCTTTCGTATAAAAACGCAGCTGACTTATACCTTTATCCAAATACTATGGTTGCAGTTAAAGCCACCGGTGCGGAATTAAAAGATTGGTTAGAATGTTCTGCCAACCAGTTTAATCAAATTGATCCAACCATCAGTGCCCCACAAAATTTAATTAATCGCGCAGGCCACCCAACCTATAACTTCGACGTTATTGATGGCCTAACTTACAAAATTGATGTAACTCAACCAACTAAGTTTGACCGTAGCTGTGAAGTTGTTAACGCCGGTGCTAACCGTATTGTTGACTTAGCTTACACTGCTGCCGATGGTACGGTTATTACGGGTGATGATTTAGCCGCTATGTCATTTGTAGTGGCATCAAATAACTACCGTGCATTTGGTGGTTCATTTGCGGGCACCGGTTCTGACCACGTAGTGCTAGAACTGCCAGATACCAACCGTGATGCATTATCAGCTTATATTACTGAGCAATCACAACCAAATGCAACTGGCGGATATGATGCTATGGTCGATCCATCAGCTGATTACAACTGGGATTTTAAAACTATTGATAATGCAACTGTTGCATTAGACATTCGTTTTGAAACTCAAGATAGCGATGTTGCTGACAAGTTTGTTGCTGATAATCAACAACGTAAAATGGTGAAGTTACCTACAACAGCTGATGTTGTCGCAGGCTTTGCGATTTATAGCATCGACCTAACGACACCTGTTGCTGCTAAATAATTATTAGCGGACTCAATACAAAGAAGGCGCTTTATGCGCCTTCTTTATTTTTATAGTTCTGGCCTAAAATATGGCCACACAACTTAAATACAGTCACCATTATTTAAACAATGAGTTTGCAAACTATTACTCTTCAAACAACTGCGCCATTTTTTGAATATGCACTAATGAAACGTGATGTTGATTTCGTTGTGCACAAAGCTGTTGATGTTGGTCATCATCTGGATTCCCTACTAATACCACTTTAACTTGATAGCCTAACGCTTTTGCTGCTGCGTCATAAGCCATAAATTCCCACTTGGCGATATTAGTATTATCACAAATAACTATTGGTTCATTTCGCGCCAACGCCTGAATAAAAGCCGTTAAATTAGCCTGATGATATTGGCCAATTTTTTGCGGATTAAAGCGATATTGTCCCTGTTGATAAAAATAGCGATCTGTAGAGAATAGACCATGCTGTCGGATATGAATCGCCTGCTCAATGCCTTGAGAAATAATAAATTGTTCAACCCAATAAGACTTACCACTGCCAGGTAAACCACGCATTATAATCGCCAGCTTTGACGGCATCACGTCATTTACCGCTCTATCAACTAACGTTTCACTCACTTCCAACCACCTTACCTGCTAAAATATCGTCAACTAACTTAGGTAAAATATCACCCGCTTTTCCGGTAAAATGATATTGAAACTGACTATGACGGTCTGCAGGATCAAGGTTAACCTCCACAGTTTGAGCACCGTGGTGATTCGCACTATCGACAAAGCCTGCCGCGGGATAAACCGTACCAGATGTGCCAATCGCAATAAATAAGTCACAGTGGTCTAAAGCGTCGTGGATTCTGTCCATACCAAAAGGCATTTCCCCAAACCACACAATATGTGGCCGCAAGCGTTTTCCCGGGATACAACAAGTGCAACAGTTTTCAGCACCAAAAGGTTCACGTAATACAAAGGTTTGTAATGATTGTGGGCATCGACCTTTTGCTAATTCGCCGTGCATATGCAGTAATCGTTTAGACCCTGCCCGCTCGTGTAAATCATCAACATTTTGGGTTATCACTAGCAATTCACCCGTAAATTCTGTTTCAAGTTTCGCGAGTGCTAAATGTGCTGCATTTGGAATGACATCATCACTGTGTAATTGTTGCCAGCGGCTATTATAAAAACGCTCCACTAACTCGATATCTCTTGCATAGCCTTCAGGAGTGGCAACATCTTCAATATGATGCTGTTCCCATAAACCATGCTGATCTCTAAACGTGCTCATACCCGACTCAGCTGAAATACCTGCGCCGGTCAGCACTACAATTTGCCGGTACATTGTTTGTCCTTTATTGTGATGATGTAAAATAAAATGTAATGACTTTTAATACAATATCAAAAATACGTACTCAGGTTACAAAATGTTGTCACTACACGGTCTAAAAATTCACATAAAATTCATGTTATAGATTTGATAATAATATCGGATATCCGAATAGGTACAATAATCCCTTAGTATAAGTAAGCTTATTGAGAGATCCTTAACAAATAATATCAGCTTAAGTGACTGTTTTACTAAATATCCTCTATATAGGTTGATAAAGCAGCTTAAGAGGTTTATGTTTTTAGACTCAAGACATATAATGATTAGAATATCCACCGATGAACCGATTGGTTCTGCAATCAAGAGATTAGCAATGACAGATGGAAATCAAGCACTCAAAAAAGCCGGATTAAAAATAACTCTGCCGCGAGTTAAAATTCTAGAACTGATGCAATCCCCAGACAACCAGCATATCAGTGCAGAAGACTTATATAAAAAGTTACTCGAAATAGGCGAGGAAATTGGTCTCGCTACTGTATACAGAGTATTAAACCAGTTCGATGATGCGGGCATTCTAAATCGTCATCATTTTGAAAGTGGTAAAGCGGTGTTTGAAATGTCGACTCAACAACACCATGATCATTTAGTGTGTTTAACCTGTGATAAAGTGATTGAGTTTACTGACGACGTAATTGAACGTCGCCAAGATGAAATCGCCATGCGTCATAACATCAAGCTGACTCACCATAGCTTGTACCTTTATGGCCATTGCACCAATGATACTTGTGATCACGCTGACGAATAGTCAGTATGTGAGCAACAAACAAACCAGCAAATTTGCTGGTTTTTTATTGGTTGAAATTTATCATCTGCATCACTTTTTTGGGGAAAAGTATAAAACCGGGAGTCGTGCATAGCACACAAGTGCGGATGGCATTGTAAAGTCTTATTAAATAAATACGCTTAAATTAACAGTGTTAACCATAGACTGAAACTCAGCACAGATAGCAAGGTCGATAATACCACTGTGCTGCCCAAGGTTGATTCATGCTGTTTAAGCTCTGTAGCAATTAAATAAGCATTAACACCTAATGGCGAGGCGCTAAGTAACACTAACATGGCCGTATTTTGTAATGTTAACT
This sequence comes from Shewanella sp. AC34-MNA-CIBAN-0136, assembly GCF_040309945.1. NCBI lineage: Bacteria > Pseudomonadati > Pseudomonadota > Gammaproteobacteria > Alteromonadales > Shewanellaceae > Shewanella > Shewanella sp. AC34-MNA-CIBAN-0136. Next base: position 138,081 of record NZ_JBEOPJ010000005.1, read on the forward strand.
GAAACACAAAATGCGCCATCACATACACTAATGCGGGTAACAAGATAATTTTCAAACTGCTTGCCACTAATGCTAAACGCCAATGATCGCCAATCCGATAGAAACTTAAATTAGCGCCTAGAACAAATAATGCACAGGCTAATGCCGGTTTTGCGAGTAATGCTAGCCCTGCACTAAGCTGATCCCCCAAGTTAATACTTATCGCATTAGCTAAAATGCCCAAGCTAATGCTCATCACCACCGGATTGAGTAGCATAGAGCGAGTAAATCGACGCCACGAAAAGCCTTGCTCTTGCGCGCATGCCGCTAAGATAAATGTCAGTGCAAACAGGGTGGCGCTATGAAAAGTAATGATCATAAATACCTGCCCTATCATTGCTGGGCCTAATGCCGCGATAATAATGGGTAAACCTACCAATACCGTATTGGAATAACTGGCGCCCAACGCGAATACCGCACTGGCATCACACCCCTGCATCGCTATTGGACTAAAGTGTCGATTAATTCGGTAACCTATAGCAAACACTAACAACACTGGTAAATAAAAAGCCAGCAATGCAAATGGATCAATGCTTTGCGCTAATGGTGCTGCCAGCATATTGATAAATAAAAATGCCGGAATACTAACATAAAAAGTAAATTTGCTGATCCCGGCAATGTGTTCTTTATTAAAGAAACCCACTCGGGTTAATACAAAACCTAATACCACCATAAAAATTAACGGAAATATAATACTGATGATGGCCATACTTACCTTACAAATACCGAACTAAATGCCAACTGATTGTCTATTATAATAATATGAAAAATATAACAGTATGAAAAATAGTGTAAAAAAAACCAATAAAAAAGGCGCCTAAGCGCCTTTTTCAAGCCGAGTAAATATTACCAGCCAGTACGAATACGTAGTGCTTTACCAATGTCAGCTAAAGAGCGAACAGTCGTAACGCCTGCAGCTTCAAGAGCAGCAAACTTATCTTCAGCAGTACCTTTACCACCAGCGATAATTGCGCCAGCATGGCCCATGCGCTTACCTTCTGGTGCAGTAACACCAGCAATGTAAGATACAACAGGCTTAGTTACGTGTGCTTTGATATATTCAGCAGCTTCTTCTTCTGCATTACCACCGATTTCACCGATCATTACAATCGCTTCAGTCTGTGGATCGTTTTGGAACATTTCCAATACGTCAATGAAGTTAGTACCAGGAATTGGATCACCACCGATACCTACACAAGTAGATTGGCCGAAACCTTCATCAGTAGTTTGCTTAACTGCTTCGTACGTTAATGTACCAGAGCGTGAAACAATACCAACTTTACCAGGTAAATGGATGTGACCAGGCATGATACCAATCTTACATTCACCAGGCGTGATAACACCTGGGCAGTTAGGACCAATCATGCGAGTGCCAGTTTCTTCAAGCTTCACTTTCACTTGCAGCATATCAAGTGTTGGGATGCCTTCAGTGATACAAACGATTAACTCAAGGCCAGCATCGATTGCTTCAAGGATAGCATCTTTACAAAAAGGTGCTGGTACGTAGATAACAGTTGCAGTTGCACCTGTTGCCGCTACAGCATCTTTAACTGTGTTAAAGACTGGAAGACCTAAGTGAGTTTGACCACCTTTTCCAGGAGAAACACCACCAACCATTTGCGTGCCATAAGCAATCGCCTGTTCAGAGTGAAAAGTACCCTGACCACCAGTGAAACCTTGACAGATCACCTTGGTATCTTTGTTAATTAAAACAGACATTATTTGCCCTCCGCAGCTTTAACAACTTGCTCAGCCGCGTCAGTTAGACTTGTAGCCGCGATGATATCAAGACCAGACTTAGCCAATACTTCACGACCTAATTCGGCGTTAGTACCTTCAAGACGAACAACAACTGGCACTTTAACGCCAACTTCTTTAACCGCACCGATAATACCTTCAGCGATCATATCGCAACGCACGATACCACCGAAGATGTTAACCAATACTGCTTTAACATTGCTGTCAGAAAGAATGATCTTAAAGGCTTCAGCAACACGTTCTTTAGTTGCTCCACCGCCAACGTCTAAAAAGTTAGCTGGCTTGCCACCGTGTAGGTTTACGATGTCCATTGTACCCATTGCTAGGCCGGCACCGTTAACCATACAACCTACATTACCGTCTAAAGCAACATAGTTTAATTCAAATTTTGCAGCATGTGCTTCACGAGCATCATCTTGTGATGGATCGTGCATCGCTTTGATTTTTGGCTGACGGAATAATGCGTTGCCATCAATACCAATTTTGCCATCTAAACAATGAAGGTTGCCTTCAGTGGTGATAACAAGTGGATTGATTTCTAATAACGCAAAATCATGGTCGTTAAACATGTTCGCTAGACCCATAAAGATCTTAGTAAACTGCTTCATTTGTGTTGGGTTTAAACCTAACTTGAAGCCAAGATCGCGAGCTTGGAAAGCCTGAGGACCTGTTAACGGATCAATGATAGCTGTGTGAATAAGCTCTGGCGTATGTTCAGCCACAGTTTCAATATCAACACCACCTTCAGTCGACGCCATGAACACTACACGACGTGTGCTACGGTCAACAACTGCACCTAAGTACAATTCATTGGCGATGTCAGTGCAGCTTTCAACTAGAATTTTAGCAACTGGCTGACCTTTAGCGTCAGTCTGGTACGTTACTAAGTTCTTACCTAACCAGTTTTCAGCGAATGCTCTGATTTCGTCTTTACTTCCGGTAACTTTAACGCCACCTGCTTTACCACGGCCGCCAGCGTGTACTTGACACTTAACAACCCATAGGTTCCCGCCAATGTGGCCAGCTGCTTCAACTGCTTCTTGAGCGGTATCACATGCAAAGCCTTCAGAGACTGGTAAACCATATTCGGCAAATAAAGATTTTGCCTGATACTCATGCAAATTCATGATGATCTATCCATATACTTCTAATCAAATCCAACTGGCTCAATATGAGCCAGCGACGAGGGTTTTATCTAACTACTTATAGATCAAGTAGCAGACGAGTTGGATCTTCTAGGAAGTCTTTAATCGCGACTAAGAAGCCAACTGACTCACGACCATCAACAATACGATGATCGTAAGAGAGTGCTAGGTACATCATAGGCAGGATTTCAACCTGACCATTGACTGCCATTGGGCGATCTTTAATGGCATGCATGCCTAAGATTGCGCTTTGTGGTAGGTTCAAAATGGGTGTAGACATTAGCGAGCCGAAAACACCACCGTTTGTCACAGTGAAGTTACCGCCAGTCATGTCTGCAACAGACAGTTTTCCGTCACGGCCTTTAATGGCTAATTCACGTACCGCTTTCTCAATCTCAGCTAGGTTCATGGTATCAGTGTCACGTAATACTGGTGTCACCAGGCCACGTGGAGTCGATACTGCAATGCTGATATCAAAATAGTTGTGATAAACAATGTCATCACCATCGATAGAGGCGTTAACTTCAGGGAAACGTTTTAGCGCTTCAGTCACCGCTTTGATATAGAAAGACATAAAGCCTAAACGAATACCATGACGTTTTTCGAAAATGTCTTGGTACTGTTTACGAATATCCATGATTGGCTTCATGTTCACTTCGTTAAACGTGGTTAACATTGCCGTTGAATTTTTCGCTTCTAAAAGACGTTTAGCGATAGTCTTACGAAGACGTGACATTGGTACACGCTTCTCACTACGGCCTTCTAATACTGCAACAGGCGCTACCGGCGCTGCGGCTTTAGCTGGAGCAGACTTAAGGAATGCATCAACATCATCCTTAGTCACACGTCCACCAACACCAGAACCTTTAATTTTACTGGCATCAAGATTATGCTCAGCAATAACACGACGAACAGATGGACTTAATGCATCGTTAGATTCATCAGTAGCGACTTCAGTCGTTGCATTAGTAGAAGGCGCTGATGCTTCAGCTTTAGTCACTTCTTGGCCAGACACTGCACCAGCGACGAAATTAGCAATCACTTGCTCACCTAAAACGGTGTCACCTTCTTGGAATAACAATTCAGAGATTGAACCGTCTTCTGGTGCAACCACTTCTAATACAACTTTGTCAGTCTCGATATCAACTAAGTTTTGATCGCGTGTCACCTGTTCACCAGGTTTAACATGCCAAGTAGCAATAGTTGCATCAGCAACAGATTCTGGTAATACGGGTACCTTAATTTCGATACTCATGGAAAGCTTCCCTTATATAAATTATCTATTACGACAGTTTTAATGCGCTATTTACTAATGATTCTTGCTGCTGTACGTGCAACCCAGGATAACCACATGCTGGTGCAGCAGAAGCTTCACGACCGGCATAAGTTAGTTGAGCGCCTGCAGGAATATTAGCCCAGAAATGATGCTGACTACAGTACCATGCACCTTGGTTTTGTGGCTCTTCTTGACACCAAACAAAATCAGTAACATGTTGATATGTTGCTAATGCCTCACGCAATTCCACGTCAGGGAACGGATATAGCTGCTCAACACGCACAATGGCAACGTTGGTAACATTCTCTTTGCGACGTTTTTCAAGTAACTCGAAATACACCTTGCCGCTACAGAATACAACGCGGTCAACTTGGCTTGCATCTAAGGTATCAATCTCACCAATAATATTTTGGAAAGTCCCTTCAGCAAGCTCTTCTAAGGTAGACACCGCTAATGGATGACGTAGCAAAGATTTAGGTGACATGACTACCAGCGGGCGACGCATTGGACGCACAACCTGGCGACGCAACATGTGATAAACCTGCGCCGGAGTTGATGGCACACACACTTGCATGTTGTGGTTAGCACATAATTGCAAGAAGCGCTCTAGACGCGCACTTGAATGCTCAGGACCTTGGCCTTCATAACCATGAGGTAATAGCATCGTTAGACCACATAAACGGCCCCACTTTTGCTCACCAGATGATAAGAATTGGTCAATAACGACTTGGGCACAGTTGACGAAATCACCAAACTGCGCTTCCCAAATGGTCAAGCCACCGGGTTCTGCCGTAGCGTAACCGTATTCAAATGCCAACACAGATGCTTCAGATAATACTGAGTCAATAATATCAATTGGCCCTTGTTCATCAGCCACATTACGCAAAGGTAAATAGGTAGTGCCGTCTTTTTGGCTATGCAATACAGCATGACGATGGAAGAACGTACCACGACCAGAGTCTTGACCAGTAATCCGCACACGCTTGTTATCTTCAAGGATAGAAGCATAGGCCAAGGTTTCAGCGAAGCCCCAGTCTAATAACTTTTCGCCTTTAGCCATCGCAGTACGGTCAGCACAAATTTTGGCAACACGAGATTGAAGCGTATGGTTTTCAGGAATATCAACTAACTTATTGGCTAAGTTTTGTAGACGTTCCATTGACATAGCACCCGCGTAATCTTCATCCCATTCGCGATTAAGATACGGCGTCCAGTCAACAGTATGTAACGTCATAGGACGCCATTCTTTAACCACACAATCACCAGCATCTAATGCATCACGATAATGGTTAATCAAACCAGTCACTTCATCGGCTGGAATACTATTTTCAGCGATTAACTTATCTGCATAGATTTTACGTGGCGTAGGGTGCTTTTTGATTTTAGCGTACATCAGCGGCTGTGTAGCACTAGGCTCGTCAGCTTCGTTATGGCCATGACGGCGATAACACACTAAATCAATAACCACATCACGTTTAAATTCATTACGATAATCCACTGCAAGTTGAGAGATAAACGCAACCGCTTCAGGATCGTCAGAATTAACATGAAAAATTGGCGCCTGAACCATCTTAGCGATGTCAGTACAGTATTCGGTTGAACGTGTGTCAGCCTGATTAGATGTGGTAAAACCAACTTGGTTATTGACCACTATTCGAATGCTACCGCCAACAGTAAAACCACGTGTTTGAGACATGTTAAACGTCTCTTGCACAATGCCTTGGCCAGTTATAGCAGAATCACCATGAATAGTAATTGGCATGACTTGCAGACCGTCTTTACAACCACGACGATCTTGACGAGCACGAACAGAACCAATAACCACTGGATTAACGATCTCTAAGTGAGATGGGTTAAAGGCAAGTGCTAAATGAACGTTTCCACCTGGCGTTTCAAAATCAGATGAGAAACCTTGGTGATATTTTACATCGCCAGAACCGTGAGTGTCGGCATGCTTACCCGCAAACTCATCAAAAAGTTCAGCAGGACGTTTACCTAGCACGTTAATGAGCAAGTTTAAACGACCACGGTGAGCCATACCTACCACGATTTCTTTAGTACCCGCTTCGCCTGCACGGTAAATGATTTCACGCATCATCGGAACGAGCGAATCACCACCTTCTAAAGAGAATCGCTTAGCTCCAGGGAATTTAGCACCAAGGTATTTTTCGATACCTTCTGCAGCATTCAACCCTTCAAGAATACGCTTTTTGACGCTGTTATCGTACTGGGCTTTACCTAATGTGGGTTCAAGACGTTGTTGGATCCAACGCTTTTCATCGGTATCAGTAATATGCATGTATTCAGCACCAATCGAGCCACAATAAGTGCTCTTTAGTGCGTGAATAATATCAGCCAGTTTCATGGTCTCACCACCTAGGGCGAATGAACCAGTATTAAACTGACGCTGCATGTCATCTACGGTTAAGCCGTGATAAGCAGGATCTAACTCCTGAACTTCCTCGCGCTTCCACAATCCTAATGGATCTAAATTGGCATTTTGATGGCCACGGAAACGGTGAGCATTGATCAGTTGCAGAACCTTAACTTGCTTCGCATCTAACTCTGGATCGCCGACGCTGGTAGCGTTTTTTAAACGACCTTGTAGAGCTAAACTGCGGAAATAGTCACGAACTTTAGAGTGAGCAGTTTCGGGTACTTCTACTGAGGCACCGTTAACCGGAGGGAGATTATCAAAAACAAGCTGCCAATCAGGGGTCACTGATTGCGGATCTTCTTGATAGGCTTCATACATCTCTTCTACGTAGGTCGAGTTCGAACCACTTAAATGTGACGACTCGAGCCAGGCTTTCATGATGCCTTGGTGCATTGTTATTCCTTTCAAACTTGATACACGTGCTAGCCATAAACATAACAGTGAGTAACGTAAGTTACATCACACGTAGACTGAAACTATCTTTGCAAGATAGTAGCAGGAGGTCTTACATAAACACGCAAAAGAGCCATCTCCAATAATGAAGATGACTCTTAACAGAGCTAATAAGTCAGACTATTTTGCTCTTCGTCGTGCATTAAACAGCTCGCTTCAGTAACATCGACTTGATATGACCAATCGCTTTAGTTGGGTTTAATCCTTTAGGACAAACATCAACACAGTTCATGATGCCATGACAACGGAACACACTGTAAGCATCATCTAGATCAGATAAACGCTCCTCAGTTGCCGTGTCGCGGCTGTCAATCAAGAAACGATAAGCATGCAATAAACCGGCTGGACCGATAAATTTATCCGGATTCCACCAGAAAGATGGACACGAAGTTGAACAACATGCACACAAAATACATTCGTATAAACCATCTAAATGAGCACGCTCTTCAGGTGATTGTATATGTTCACGAGCTGGCGCCTTTTCATCATTGATCAGATAAGGCTTAATTTTTTCGTATTGCTTGTAGAACTGAGTTAGGTCAACGACCAAATCTCGAACTACTGGCATGCCTGGTAAAGGACGGACTTCAATTTTCTTCCCTTTGAAGGTAGATATTGGCGTAATACACGCTAATCCATTTTTACCATTCATGTTAACACCGTCAGAACCACACACGCCTTCACGGCATGAGCGACGAAACGCAATCGTTGAGTCTTGTTCTTTCAGCTTAATTAACGCATCCAACACCATCATATCAGAACCATCAGGCACTTCTAGGGTGTAATCCTTCATGTAAGGCTTGGTATCTACATCAGGATTATAACGATACAATGCAAATGTTAATTTCATCTTTTGCAACTCCTGCCTAATAGGTACGTTTTACTGGTGGGAATGCATCACGTAATTTAGGTGTCATGTTGACATCACGTTTGCTCATATTCTTAGTCACTGGGTCAAATAAGCTATGACACAACCAATTGTCATCATCACGATCTAAATAATCTTCACGAGAATGCGCACCACGGCTTTCAGTACGGAAGTTAGCTGCATAAGCAGTTGCCAGCGCTGTTGCCATTAAATTATCTAATTCTAAACATTCAATACGCTGAGTATTAAATTCATTTGAGTTATCAGATAACTTAGCATTATCAAGTCGCTTTTGAATAGCTTGTAGCTGCTCTAGACCTTCAGCCATGGCTTCACCACTGCGGAAAACAGAGAAATTTAACTGCATACACAATTGAAGCGCTTTACGAATAACCGCAGGTTCTTCGCCGTCTTTGTTGCTTTCCCAACGATTAAGACGAGCAAGTGATGCACTAATTTCTATGTCTGATGCCGCTTTTGGATCAGGTGTCGCGTCTAACGCTTTACCTAAATGTTGACCCGCAGCACGTCCAAAGACCACTAAATCGAGTAATGAGTTACCGCCTAAGCGGTTTGCACCGTGTACAGATACACAAGCGATTTCACCAACCGCAAATAAACCTAATACATCTTGCTCACTGCCATCTTTATTCTGACGAATAACTTGACCGCTCACTTTAGTCGGTAAACCGCCCATCATGTAGTGGCATGTTGGCAATACAGGAATAGGACCGTCTGCTGGATCGATATGAGCGAAAGTACGTGATAATTCACACACACCAGGAAGACGCGCTTCAAGGGTTTCTTTGCCCAAATGATCAAGCTTTAGTAACAAATGCGGACCTAAAGGACCGTCTAAACCACGACCTTCGCGAATTTCAGTCATCATTGAACGTGCTACCACGTCACGAGAAGCTAAATCCTTCGCATTCGGTGCATAGCGCTCCATGAAGCGTTCGCCATCTTTATTTAATAAGTAACCGCCTTCGCCACGACAACCTTCAGTTACCAAGGTACCTGCACCAGCAATACCCGTTGGGTGGAACTGCCACATTTCCATGTCTTGTAATTGAATGCCAGCACGTGCTGCCATACCTACACCGTCACCGGTGTTAATATGAGCATTAGTGGTCGAAGCATAAATACGCCCTGCACCACCCGTTGCTAATATCGTTGCTTTGGCTTTGAAATAAACAATATCGCCTGTTTCAATTTCAATTGCGGTACAACCCACTACAACGTCATCTTCATTTTTAACCAAATCTAAGGCATACCACTCAGAATAAACGTTAGTTTTATGTTTAACGTTTTGTTGGTATAAACAATGAAGCAATGCATGGCCTGTACGGTCAGCAGCAGCAGCGGTACGAGCAGCTTGCTCGCCACCAAAGTTACGAGACTGGCCACCAAAAGGACGCTGGTAGATTGTGCCATTTTCGAAACGAGAAAAAGGTAAACCCATTTGCTCAAGTTCAATAATCGCTTCCGGACCCGTTTTACACATAAACTCAATAGCTTCTTGGTCGCCGATAAAATCAGAACCTTTAACCGTATCGTACATGTGTTGTTCCCAATGGTCCTCGTGAGCATTACCTAATGCTACGGTGATACCACCTTGAGCAGAAACGGTATGTGAACGAGTTGGGAATACTTTAGATAACAGCGCACAGCTCTTACCTTCTTTAGAAATCTGTAATGCTGCTCGCATACCCGCGCCACCGGCGCCGATTACGATTACATCAAATTCGCGTACTGGAATACTCACTTAAACACCCCACACTATTACAATGCCTGACGCTAAATAACTGATCGCGACCATAACAAAGGTAAACTGTAATACACCACGTAACGCTGTGTGTTTGACATAATCAGTCAACACTTGCCATACACCAATCCACGCATGAATAAGTAAAGCAACTAACGTTATAAGGGTAAAGACTTTCATTGGAAGTGAACTAAATAAGCCACTCCAAATTTCGAAAGTTAACGGGGCACTACACGCGATAAAACCTACTAAGAAAATAGTATAACAAGCGAGGATCACTGCACTTGCGCGTAATAGAATATAGTCATGAACACCACTGCGTCCAAAACTTGCTGCATTTGTTACCATACCCAAATCCCCGCTATGATTGAAAAGACTACTGCTAACACAAAAGTAGCCTTAGCTGATGCAACACCCGAAGTTAATTCTTCCCAGTGTCCGGCATCCATAATCAAATGACGAATGCCACCTAATAAATGATAACCCAACGCAGTTAGAATACCCCAAATGATGAACTTCATCACGAAACCATCGAACAAGGATTGTACGCTAGCAAACCCCTCTGGTGATGTTAAAGTCGAATTTAACAGCCATAGAAGAATACCAATTGCGAATAGCATGATAACACCGGAAATACGGTGTAGGATTGACGCGATAGCTGTCGCAGGAAAGCTTATCGTCTGCAGGTCTAGATGGACAGGTCTTTGCTTTTTCACGTTCTGCTCACTCAGCTCCGTCGAGCATTATTTTTGTTATCTATCTGTTTTTTGTTTAACTATTAACGCTAACACTAGGCATACGTTTTAAAACAAATAACGGACCACTCTGAAACATCTAATCAATTGAGAAACCACTATTTAGTTCGTAAATTCATCATTCCTAAACTGTGATGTTCGTCGCCCTTGGGGGCGCAGGCAAGTATACTCGTGGGAATTGTCAAATACAAACCTCACATTATGCAAAATAAGTTTTTTTAGTATTTTTTTATTCTAATCCAAGCGCAGAGCGGTTTACAGGGCACATATACCATGGTCTAACAAATTTAAACGCTTATTTAAATTGATCTGTGATCCCGATCCACTGTAAAGTAATGACCGCTTAACATGCCGCACTCATATAGAAGAATGAAGTAAGGAGAACGGGGTATGGCTGATAATATAGCCAAATTAGAGTTACCAGGAAACGAATCAATCGACCTACCTATCAAGAAAGGTACTGAAGGTTTTGACGTTATCGACATCAGTACACTTGGAAAAAAAGGGTATTTCACCTTTGATCCAGGCTTTTTAGCTACTGCATCTTGTGAGTCAGCAATTACTTATATCGATGGTGAGCAAGGTATCTTGTTACACCGTGGGTATCCAATTGAACAACTTGCAACTGAATCGACCTACTTAGATTTATGCTACTTGCTATTATATGGTGAATTACCGTCTAAAGCTGATTACGAACAATTTGTTTCCACAGTGAAAGAACACACTATGGTTCATGAACAAATTGCATTCTTTTTCAGAGGTTTCCGCCGTGACGCACACCCAATGGCAATGCTATGTGGTGTAACAGGTGCATTATCTGCTTTCTATCAAGATTCTCTTGATGTTAACAATCCAAAGCATCGTGAAATTGCAGCTTACCGCTTAGTGTCGAAAATGCCGACAATAGCAGCGATGTGCTACAAGTACTCAATGGGGCAACCTTTTGTTTATCCACGTAACGATTTAAGTTATGCGGGTAACTTCTTGTCGATGATGTTTGCTACTCCGTGTGAAGAGTACAAAGTTAATCCTGTTGTAGAAAAAGCAATGGACCGTATTTTTGTATTGCATGCTGATCATGAGCAAAATGCATCTACATCTACTGTTCGTTTAGCTGGCTCTTCAGGTGCTAACCCATTTGCATGTATTGCAGCGGGTATTGCTTCGTTGTGGGGCCCAGCTCATGGTGGTGCTAACGAAGCTTGCTTAGAAATGTTAGAAGAAATCGGCAGCGTTGATCGCATTCCTGAATTTATCGAGAAAGCGAAAGACAAAAACGATCCATTCCGTCTAATGGGCTTTGGCCATCGCGTTTATAAGAACTTCGACCCTCGCGCTAAAGTGATGCGTGAAACTTGTCATGAAGTCCTTAAAGAACTTAAAGTGGTTGATCCATTATTAGACGTGGCAATGGAACTTGAGCGTATCGCTCTTGAAGATGAATACTTCATCTCTAAGAAGCTATACCCGAACGTTGATTTCTACTCTGGTATCATCATGAAAGCCATTGGTATCCCTAACGATATGTTCACAGTGCTATTCGCATTGTCACGTACTGTTGGTTGGATTTCACATTGGAAAGAAATGTTAGATCAACCAGGCCACAAAATCAGCCGTCCACGTCAGTTATACACTGGTGAGTCTGCACGTGAATTTGTGAGCGTTGATAAGCGTTAATCTTTTGATTAACCAAACTAAAAAAGCGCCGAAAGGCGCTTTTTTGTTATTTAAATTTAGATATCAGAGACTATTTAACGTAGTGTATAAATCAGTCCTAAAGTATGCGTCTAGCGAAGTACACCTAGCATCGATGTTCTGATTGTCTAAAAATACCTGCTCAATGATAAATTTAGAGCAGGTGATGAAAACATACAGAACAACTACTCAGTGGCAGATGCTACTTCAACAACGCGGCTCGTTTAGTGGCACTAATATCGAATTTTGCCAACACCATAATGTCTCTATCACCACTTACTATAAACAGCGCGCTTTACTGGCTGAATATCAGCCTAATTCAACCTTGCCAGTGCAAACAACGAACCCCACATCATCACGTTTTATTCAGTTAAAACAAACCACCACTGAAGTCTGCGCGCAAACTCATCAAAATGTGGTGCAGTTTGATATCCGCACAGGCCAGTTAATGTTTCCTGCCAATTTAGCAATGAACGATATCGTTGCCATCATTAAAGGGCTGATGGCATGAAGATGTTTGTTGATGTGCCCACCGTTTATTTATGTGCGGATGTGGTCGATTTTCGTAAATCGATTAATGGATTAGCCGCCTTAGTGGAAGCAGAGCTTGAACTACCGGTGCTCAGTGGTGCGCTATTTGTGTTTTGTAATAAAGGGCGCGACAAACTCAAACTGCTGTACTGGGATAACACCGGCTTTGCACTGTGGTATAAGCGATTAGATAAATATAAGTTCAAATGGCCTAAACTCATGTCACCCACCATGACATTAACCGAGCAACAATTACACTGGTTATTAGCGGGTTATGATGTGATTGGCCACAGCAAAATTGATGTCGCAGGTAAGCAAGTGCTTTAATTATTCAAAAGATATGGCGATCGATTGATGATCATCAAAAGACGTTCAGTTAGCACTGGAAAGCCTTTTGTTATGCCTTAAAATAGGCTTCATGAAAAATGAACTCGCCCTTAAACAGCGTATTGCTGAACTTGAAAAACTGTTAGCGCAGAAGGATGCACAAATCGCAGCCTTGGAAGAGCGCTGGCGTTTAGCTCAACAAAAACAATTCGGCAAAAGTGCTGAAGGCTTTGTAGGGCAAGGCGAGTTATTCAATGAAGTGGAGGAAACTGTTGAAGCCGCTGAGGCTGAGCAACAATCCATTAGCTATACCCGTAAAAAGCCAGTGCGTAAGCCACTGCCAAAAGACTTACCCCGTGAGCAGGTTATCCACGATATCGAAGATAAAACCTGTAATTGTTGTGGCGGTGAGCTACATAAAATGGGTGAGGATAAGTCAGAAAAGCTTGAGTTTATTCCCGCTCAAATCAAAGTGATTGAGCACATTCGGCCTAAGTACGCTTGCCGTTACGGTGATAAAGCCTCGATTCAAACACAGATAAAGCAAGCCTCAATGCCTGCCATGCCCATCAACAAAGGCATTGCAACGAGCAGTTTGCTCAGTCAGCTTATCACCAGTAAATACCAATATGGGTTACCGCTTTATCGCCAGGAAGGAATGTTCAAGCAATACGGTATTGAGCTCAGTCGCCAGACCATGAGCAGCTGGATAGACAAATCCGCCGCACTCTTCGCGCCACTAGTTGAGCGACTTAAAGCCGAGCTGTTAAAGCAGCCCACGCTGTTTGCCGATGAAACGCCATTAAAGGTGGTGAAATCCGATAAAGTGAACAGCTACATGTGTAATGGTCAGGTCGAGATTCACCAGACCCGAATAATCCTATCCCTAATATCGTGCTTTACGACTTCCACAATAGTCGCGCGGCCGCCTGCGTGGTTAATTATCTTGATGGATATCAAGGGTATTTACACGTGGATGGTTATCAGGCCTATGCCAAAACAGAGGCAACCTTAATCGGCTGTTGGGCTCATGCTCGTCGTAAATTTATCGACGCGAAAAAGCTGCAAGGGAAAAATAAAACCGGCAAAGCGGATGTGGTATTGAGCCTTATCCAAAAACTGTACGGCGTTGAGTCACGCGTTAAAGATAAAAGTGCGGATGATAAATACACGACAAGACAACAAGCCAGTGTGCCTATACTGGACAAGCTAAAAAATTGGCTTGAGCAGAACCAGCTAAATTTAGTGGGCAATACCAAACTGATTGAGGCGGCTAATTACCTGGCTAATCAATGGCACAAGCTCATTCGGTATGTCGATGATGGACGACTCAGCATCGATAATAATAGAGCTGAACGCGCGGTAAAACCGTTTGTGATAGGCCGAAAAAATTGGTTATTTAGCCAAACGGCTAACGGTGCACATGCAAGTGCCACCCTTTACAGCATTGTGGAAACCGCCAAAATAAATGGTCTAATCCCATTTGATTACATCATGGTTTGCCTTGATGAACTGTGTAAACCAGCACCTGATATCGACATCCTGTTACCCTGGAATTTTAAACAGTAGGTGTGGTTCGCTAGACGGTTACGACATACCAGAGATAAAGAGTTGCTGAAACCCAGACATGAAATTCAAATTCTGGGACGTCATATTGTTGAGCAAACCATTTAATCAACACAACCAGTAAAAAGGTCCCCACAATCCACCCTAACCACTCCCTGATTGTTTGAGTGTAAAATTCGCGTCTAATTTCGCCAAATATATCGTGCATAGTATTCCTTTACCTTATTGATAATGTTGATCTCATCTAATGTCTTTATGAAGTTAGACGTCAGATATTATTATGTTAAGTTTATTGATTTAATGTTTGTACTAGACCACTAATCACTAAGACTATAAAATAACTCCATTTATGCAGCAAACACTTTAACTGAATTAGGTGTTGAATAAGAATTGAAGGACAGCATAAGTCATAAAGGTGGATAGTTTTTTGCGTAATAATAAAGGGTTATTATTCGCTGTTTCTTGATGCTGGTTAGATAATCTAATCGAGACAACAAGTAAGAAGAACCGAAACTTTCTTTTGTCCAATTAGCTAATATAAACTCGCCTTCTTTTTTAGCATATGCTTCCCAAGAAGCTTGTGACTCATTAAATAACAATTTTCCATCATCTTCTACGAAGTGATTAACGAGACGCTCAGAATGGACTAGCCGTTGGTCTAAAAACTGATTAAACGCTTCATATTCAGCAGTTAATTCAATAGGACTACAGTCACATTGTGACAGCTTACTTTCATAAATAAGTGCATCAGCTATAAAATCGTTGACATAATCTGGAGCATCAGGATTGTCTATAGCGAAGCACTGTGAAATAATGAATAGTTGAAAAGATAAAAAAATAATCTTTGTTAATTTTACCATTCTTTATAGATCCCTTTTGTATAAATGTTCCATTCACAATTTCTGCGATTAACTAAACCCTTATTAACAATCCCTTGAGATTTTTTCCATGCTTTCCAAGCGGACTCCAAATTTGGATAGGATGTAAGTGCTGCCGAGTCATTAATTAACGTTAATACCGAAGATGACTTAAAGTTTGAACCGCCGATATTAAAGGTAAAAATAACAAGTGAATCAAATTGTTGTTGAGTTAACGCTACTTTTACATGTTGCCTCACATCTCGAACATAAGGGGCTAAATCATGTTCAAATAAAATCGATGCGTCAGACATTGTAATCGAAGAACTGTATCTAGCCCAATCACCTTTAGCAATTAAATGACCATATCCAATAGTTGCTCCTTCAACCCATGCTCTTATATCAGAACCAGTTTGATCATCATAAGGTTTGCTTCTAAAATTTTCTATTGCTTTTAATAAGTTAATGCCTTTTACACTTAATGTAAGCCCGATATTTAAGCCAATGCTACCTGCCAATTTTTCATTTATCTTTCGATGAGTTCGACCATTAGCGTCAATTTTGCCGTCTGGACGTACCATATTGAGTACTTTTCTTTGAAATAGCTTTATCGCTGCAACAGTTTTAGCGTTTTCAGGCCTAGAGCCTAAACGGCCATCAACAATTAGTGATTTTGTAGGAGGAATGAGTTTGAGTAATTTATTTAATGCAGTTTGTACTACTTTCACATCATTTAAATTGTTAGCTCCACCCAGCCCGACAGCTTGAGTTATTTTTATTGATGACATCGTATTATCCTTGTCATTGTTGATTTTAATAAGAAATAAAATCTGTAATTCTTTAATTGTTTGGGAATTGATTTTTGACAATTTAGCGATATAATTACATTTCCATCAAGTATTCTCCAAACGCTCTCATTGTCAAAAATTGCTTACCTGCCACTATCTCCTTCATAGCTTCATCAATCTGCTTTGAATTAAGGTTCTTCTGACAACAAAAAATCCAGTGCTTTTTAAGGCCCTGTAAATTGAATGGATCTTTACCTATTAAGGGGCTTCCTTTCATCTAATCTCTTGTTACCATTTATCATGTTCATTCATATCATCACCACTAGTTTTCCCAAAACTCGCCAATAGCTTGCCATATGTCCCCTTTGTTAGCGCTAAGAGTATTAATTACATCGTTCTTGCATCTTCGTGGTAAAGCATTCGTTAATTTTAATATCATCGTCCGTATTTTTTCATGACAGCGCAATAACTGAGATGGGTGACCATGTTATTATATAAGTTTAATTCGACAATTAAACTTCAACACCTTCAACAAGATTTGCAAAGCGACCATAACAATTAAATAAATCCTTATCATTGCTCAAATCACTTTCCAAAAATAAATATACCAATCTAATTCTACCTATAGGGTGATAACTTTTCATACTGTCAATTTTTTCAAAAAAAGGCTGTAGAGCTTCAAAAACATCTTTCGCAGCCTTATTATTTGATTTTGCTAGCAGCATATTTTCTAAATCTTTTCGCTCTTTTTTTATTTGGTCAATTTTATTCATTTATTACCAACATCTTAGGAGAACTAAATTTCTCTCTATTAACTATAAGGGTTTGGACGCCTCCACCTTTCCTACGGTATTTCGCATTATTAACAGAAAATGGGGCGATTGTGCTTTGATAAACATTTACTTTTTCTTGAGCTTCGACCTCGTAAGTATCGAACTCTTCTGGTATTTGCGGTAAACCAAGTAAAGAACCTGTACTTTGTGAATCATTTGGTAGCTTACTGAGCATTTCAAATGTCATAAAGTATGGAGAGTTTTCATTAGGCGCACCTGAATTTTTGGGAACTAATTTATACAGTTTATCTCCGGGTTGTAAAGTGACAACTTGTGGCTCAACACTTCCTGACTCTAACAACTCTCGTGATATAGTCAATGCCAGATCAGCTTCCATTCCCTTTCCTAAAAGGGTTTCATAAATGATTTTACCAACAAAATAATCTCTTGGATCTTTAACTTCAATCCCTTCAGGATTTGACTCATTCCAATTAACTTTAATAGGGTCTACTTTCGATATTTTTGATACTAAGTTTTCTGCTGTTCCGCTTTTAATACTTTCAATCATTTCATCTGCGGTAAAAGGCGTGTTCTCTAATTTAGTAAGCGCTATTAGCTTATCTTTTAACTCATCAGATATTACCAGGTTTGCGTCTAAAGCTGCTTTAACCTTACTTTGACCTTCTTTACACAATAACCCAAACGGATCCACCCAGTTGACATGATTAGGTGCGTATTGATAATGGTTTATCCCGCCTACCAAACCAATAGGGTCTTGGTGTATAAATCGAGCTTGATCGGGGCTGTAGTACCTAAAACGATTGTAGTGTAACCCTGATTCGTCATCAAAGTATTGCCCTTGAAAACGGATTGGGTTAGCAATCTTGTCTTGCAGAGCTGCATAATCAATATAGGCATGCTCATTATCCGCATCTTCAATATCTGTATCTTTAATAGATGTGCTTTTAATTGTCTGACCGAACACATCTTGTTGGCTGCGCCAGACAATTTGGGTGTTTTCATCCGTTAAGCAAATCGGGGTGCCGAGTTGGTCTAGGTGATAATAATAAACCTGCCCGGACTTAATGAGTGCGACGGGTGTGAAAGTGTCAGGTTGATAAATATACCAGGTGTATTCACCTAAGGTGTATTCGCCAATCAGTTGATGATTGTCCCAAATAAAGTCGGTGCGACCAAGTTCGGTGATTTTTGCACTGCGACGGCCTAAGGCATCATATTCGTATTGCGTCAGCTTGCCATTAACGTTGATTTGCACCAGTTGGTTTAAGCCATTAAAGCTGCGTTGTTGTTTGTCACCCCTACCCACTTGGCTGATTTGGTTGCCACTGGCGTCATAACGGTAATCGACCCCAGCCATGCTCATTAAGCGGTCGTTGTTAACCACTACATCATTAAGGTTTTTATTGGGCCTTACTGTTTCAACTGATTGAATGCTAGCCGTTTCATTAGCGCTAACATGATTACTACTTATATCTTGGGTATGGGTATGAATATCACTAGCACTAGCACGAATAGCCTGTAATGGGTTACCAAAAGCATCCCATTGGTATTGCTGACGAGCATTAGATGCATTGTCAGCAATATTTGGGTTTTCGCCAGACACGCCAGTATCACTAATACTGATTAACTGGCTGATTTTGTTATAGCTAAACTGTTTAACCTCTGGCTTATGTTCAATATGCTCAGAAGATTGACCATTCACAGCACTATCGTTTCCAAACTTACTTTCGCAGCGTTGTAATTGATGCTGTTTATCGTATTGATAACGTCTTGATGCAAAGAATCGAGTCTGATTTTGTGCATGTTGCCATGTCTGCTCAATTAACCTTGAATGAGCATCATAGGCATGAGTGAGTTCAAGCTGATTACCCTGGATTGTTTTGTGCAACAAACCCGATGGCAGATAGTGATAATGAGCCAGCGGTATGCGCTGCTTCGATGGGCCATTGACTGTAAATCCATTGTCTGTAACGCTAATGCCACTTAATTGACTGTTTTTATTGTATTGATAATCAATCTGTTGCCCGTCAGGCAAGGTTAAGCCACAGCGGTTGCCTGAATCATCATATTGATATTCAAGTTGCCACTGGCTTTGTAATACCCGATTTATACGCCCTTGAGCGTCAAGGTGTTGCTGCACGGTGCGATGTTGGTTATGGGCTCGAGTAATTTGACCTATCGGATTATATTGATAAAAGTTCTGAGTATTCAGTAATGCAGATGTGGCACTGGGCTCAAGTTTGACATGGCTACTTTGCTGACAAATTCGCCCCATGGCATCACGTTTGAGCTCAACAAACCGAATATCACTGTCGTTCACGGCAACTAATTTGTCATTAGCGTCATATTGATAATGTTGCTCACGCCCATCAAAACCGATTAATGTCTTAGGTTGCTCTGTTGCTGTGTATTCAATGCGGTATTGCGCCCCGTCACTGCGTTCTATGCGATTTAAGTTACGTTCTTTATCATAAAAAAACTTCAGCCAACTACCATCGGCAAACGTTTGCTGACGCGGTTGGGCTAAACCGTCATAGTCGATGATGTTTTCAATGTACTCACTATCGTTACTGAGTTCTTGCTCGCCAGCCACATCAGCCTGTTGGCGCTGGCGAATAATGCGTCCGGCATCATCATATTGATAATAATGACTAATGGCTTCTTCAGAGTTATCTTGTTCATCTTGTTTGTCTTGTGGATAGGATTTACTTTTGACAATTTGGCCTTTGTTGTCGCGAATAAATTCAGTGACCAGACCTTGCGGATTAATAGTGGCATTAACACGCCCCAGTCTGTCATGACTAAAACGGGTTAACGCATCACCGACTTGTGTAGCAAGTAATTCACCGTCGCGGTCCCAATGGTAGCGATGTGTTACACCATTAACATCGATTTTTTGGGTTAACTGCCCAGCATCATTGTATTGATAATGACTTGGACGACCATCGAAACCTGTTTCAGATAGTAATCGCCCAGTGGCATCATAATGTCTTTTAGCTGTTCGGCCGATGGCATCTCGGGTGACAATTCTTTGACCTAAACGATTATATTCAAATCGTGTGGTACCACCGTCCGCTTGAATAACAGCCAGTAACTGCCCTTGCTCGTTATAGTTGTATTGTATTTTATTATCACACGCATCAACGGTAGCCACTTTGCGACCAACAGCATCATATTGATGACGTATCACACTGCCATTAGGCTTGTGATGCTCAGTCAAAAGCCCTTGTGCATTGTGAATAAAAGTCTCGCGATGACCTAAAGAGTCTGTACAACTGCTTTTTATACCGTTAACGAGTGCCGTATATTCAAAGTGATAATGATAAATATCATCATCACCCCATTGCTCAATACATTTAGCGCGCTGGTCTTGTCCGTCCCACGAAAAGTGATGACTAAAGCCTGATGCCCGAGTTCTGCGTTGTAATAGATAGGTGGTACTTTTAGGATTGTATTGATGATCACTGTCAGATGTTATGTCGGCTGACTTGACCTTAACATAACTGTAACGCTCTACTCGCCCATTACTATCTGTGGCGGCTATAAGTGCTTGAGCGTCATCATATTGATAACTGGCTAACAAATTTTGGTGAATTTGTTTGTTGCCTTCGTTATCTAACATGTATGAAGCGACTTTTAACAAATTGCTTTGTGCATTGTAAAATAACAATACGCCACGTTTTGGGCCTGTGGTGATTTGGGTTAAACGCCCTTGCTGATCATAATACAGCTGAAAATATTGGCCTTGATGATTACTAATGGTTTCAAGTTGCCAAACCAGTTTACCAGCGACATTTTTTTGTATAAATGCCCAATGGCTGTCATCGGGCTTTATTAACACATGGCGGCCATCAGCTTGATGTACTAACGACCAACCTGTTGAAAGTTGGATACTGGTTTGCCCTCGTTTAACCGAGTCGAACACATGTACTCGGCCTTCATCGTCGGTTAATTCAAACCAATATTTACCGGGTTTTTTAGGCCCAACTTTCGCTGGCGCTTGATATTTATGATCCAGCTGCACACAAAAGTTATGTCGCCAGCCGTAACCCATACCAACATTGTTAAGAATTTTGCTCGAACGATACAAACGACGCCACGTTAGCGGCATTAAGCCATTAAGCTCAAAATCGACTAACGGTAAAATTTCTTCGCCACTTAACATTGATACGGGATCGCTGCGGCACTCTTGCTGATCAATAGCCACTTCCGTCGGGGAATGATTCGCCACAGTACCGGATTGAACTGACGCAGAAGTTTGTTTACCCTTATTGGTTTTGGGTGCTTTGGTATTGGTTGAACTTGCGCCTAGAGTGCCTGTTTCAGTTGAATGCTGAATTTGTTGTTTGGGTGTTTCACCATACACTCTGAGTAAATTGCGCTCAATAATGTCACTGAGTTTACGAGTGATATCTCTTGGATTTAAGCTAGCATTTACACCCGCATTCATCACTAGACTGCGCGCATAAATTAATGCATTACGATCACGAACTAAATGAGGCGAGATTTCATTAATTATCTCACTAACATTATTGTTTTGCTCAAACGTTAATAACTGGAATCCAGCTGGCGTTGACGCACTGGCAGGCACGATAACGATATAACGGTTATGACCTTTAAAATTGAAATTACTGACCGTCATGTTCGTTTATGCCTTCTCTATCCATGAGTACATTGCCAAACCAAGGTGAAGTTGTTGAGATACTTCCAGTTGTAAGCTTGTTCCAGTAGCATTTTGTTGTTGGTAACGGTTATAGATGTGCAGCAAATTATATAACCCCGCCACACAACCGATATCGCCTGTAAAATAACTAGATTGGGAAATTTGTGTCTCTTGATCGATTCTGCCGGCTAATTGCTCATAAGCATTAAGCCAGTTATCTGTTACAGCGGCATGGTTGCCGGGTAAATACAATTGAGCAAATACATCCAAGTCTTCAATCTGGCAGGCACGATTAAACAAAGCTTTTATTGTTTGGGTTTGTTGAACAGCACTACATGAATCTTGAAATAAATCCACTATTTCCATGCCTTCGTTTGCAACATTGATGCTGGCCATGATGACCGCTTCAGCAGGACAACGTCCTGTCTCTTGTTGTTGAGTAATCAGATCTTGGTCACGGTTAAAATCCACAAGGTCGAAGAACAAGCTGTCTACGGCAATAAATATTGCACTTTGATTGTCGACCGGCATTGCCTTTAATGCGCTCAAAGCAGAAAAAATACCAGCACTGCCCATAGGAAAAAACCGGCTATTGGGATGCACAAAACAATGCGGAAAAAGTGCATGTAAACGAGTGACCCAATCAACAAGTTGTTGTTTTTCTAGGTGAGGTAAAATCCAAAAAATCGCTTGGTGAGAGTACGGTTGCCATTGAGTTTTATTTTGAATAGGTAATTTATGCAACATATCAATTAGGCGGTTTAATTGAGTGTCTGTAGCAAGCTCGTGCGCCATGACCGCTGCCACATGCTGACCATCAGATAATTGATAGCTGAAATCGACCCCTTCGGATAAAGGTAAGTTAATTAACTGCTGTGGGTTTTCGTATGACCCTACGACCATATTAATGGCCTCTGCATGCATAATCATAAGGCCACTTTCACACGTTGTGGGCTGCAACTAACCACATTATTCAGCCGAAGCTTATGTAAAAAGGCAATACGCTGGTGCACGGGGCTTGAATGACTAATGATCTTATCAATACTGGTACCATTAACTTCAACACCATCAATCAATCTGACATCTGGCATTTTAAGCGCCAATAACATCCACCGATGTAATAATTTGGCACTGTAAAACTGTAGGTATTCACAACGTTCGACTTCATCTTCTTCAAACTGCCATTGATAAGGCACCGCTTGATCCAACTCTGGCCCTAAAATAGTTCGAAGTGCTCGAAAAGCCATTAATGTTTGACTAGGTTGCTGCATTGCTCGAGCTAAAAAAGGCACGAATTTACTAAAACCTGAATAACCCATTAACTCAATGACTCTTAGGGTTAAATCTGCATTCTCACTCATTAAATTAAATATTTGGCTCAATATTGCTTCGTCTAACGAAGTAATAAACACTTCAAAAAGCGCACTATGGCAATAGTCTAATTGACAAAATACCCCATAGAGTTTTAACGGTTCGTTAATGTTGATCATCAACATTTCAATATACAAAGACGTCAGTGATGACCGAGAAATGTTGAGGGAGTCAATTCCGTCGGCACGCTTTAAACGTTTACCTCGATAGATGCAGAATAAGATGTATTGCTGGATTTGTTCAGGCGTTTTGTTGCTGGCTGTAAAATTAACTTTATCAAGATTAAGTTGGCTGGCCATTAATGCAAATGCAGGGCTATAGTGGCCAACATCTATAATTGTACTGGCAAACAAAGCTTGAACGATACCTGATTGCTTAACTGGCTGAGCCTTATAGTGCAGTTGCAATAGTAAAGATAAGATCACCATTTTGTCTGTTGGGCAATAAAACACATCTGTTTCAAATGCATCGACAATTTCATCACAGGTGTTGGCATTAAGTAATGGCCATTCAGCATCTTTTTTTTGCTGGATCATCTTTAAAATGACCATTAGCGATTGAGTATTATCTTCAATATTTTTTGGCATACACTGAAACGACGACAACATGACATGTCGTTGTGCCAACAGAAGATTAAAACTATCAATCAAATTCATTTACCACAATCCTTGTTTATACTAGCCGATCATTACTGTTGGATTACCCACAATAATTTTTCCACCATGTGCGGTACCATCACCCATTCTGGCGGCTGGTTTTCCGTTAATCAGTACCGAACTCGACCCTGCATTAATGGTATCAGGCGGGCCGACACAAATTAACTTGTCACCTTTGCGCGCTGCAGGTAACGAACCAATAAGGACATTACCTGAGCCCATCACAATGGGACCACCAACATGTGGAACGGGACCGGGATTCATTTTCGGACAAAGATGCATACACGAAATGGTTGCTGCTGGCATTCCCATCAAATATTCCTTTATTTGTTGTAGCGCATTGATACCGGTGGCTTACTGGCTGTCTAACGGGATGACCAGCAAAGTACGCTGTTCAAACGACATCGCAAGAGTGCATATCATTGCAGCTTCAGCTTGTTGAACGGCTGCGTAAGTATCATTATGTAGATAACAGTAAACTTGGTTTAACAGTTCAGGAGAATTCTTCCAACTATGCCTATTAACCAAAAACTGCTCTCCAAATGTAGCACTGACCCAAAACGTCATATTGGGTGTATTAAGGAGTGGGTCATGTGGCTTATCAACCGGTTTGCAGATTAAATGTCGATAGCCAAATTGACAGACAATTTCATGGCCTCGACAAAATGGCCCTGCTAAACCGACTCCAGGATAACGAGATAATGACATGGCTAGTTCAACTTAATTTGAGCAGCTTTTAAGGCAATACTGGTACCATTAACCTTAACGTTTGTCCCTTTAATAGTAATGTTGGTGCCTTCGATAGATATCGAACCGTCGCTGCTCATTTTGATTGATGCACTGCCGGTTTTAATGACAATTTCATTACCCGCTTCAATATTAAGCACTTTACCGACTTTTAAGCTGTCATTATTGGCTATGTCTTCTAGTCGATCATTACCAATTTTAACGTTATCGTTATTAACGATGTCAGTGAAACGGTCGTTGCCGATAGTGTCTTTTTGATCATGTTTTACATTCAATAGATGATCTTTTTCTGCTTGGAGGAATAATAACTCTTTGCCTTTTTCATCATCAAAACGTAACTCGTTAAAATTGTCGGCTCCACCGTCTTTAGTGCTATGGGTTTTAATCCCAGACTGAGTTTTTTTAGCCGGTAATGCATAAGGAGGCATTAAGTCGGCGTTATAAACAGCACCGCTGATAATCGGTTGATCAGGGTCACCATTGATAAACTCAACTAACACCTCCTGGCCTACGCGAGGGAAGAAGAATGCACCCCACTTGTTGCCAGCCCAGCTTTGAGCGACACGGATCCAACATGAACTTTTACTATTGAACTCGCCTTCACGATCCCAATGAAACTGTACTTTTACACGGCCAAATTTATCAATATGTTGTTCATCACCAGGTTCACCAGTCACTACCGCTGTTTGTACGCCATTAATTAATGGTTTACGTAAATGAAGCTGTGAGCGATAAGGAGTACTTTTAGGCACACATTCAAAATCATTTTGATAAACACTGCCAGACATTGATTGGCTTGTGCCTGACTGGTTAGGCTGAGTAGCCGACGTTCTCAGCGAGCTTAGAACAAAGCTCTTACCTTTATAACTCGCGTTTTCATGATCTTTGAAAGTAAAAAACTTACCCACCATAAAACTACGGCAATCGCCTTGGCCACTGCACTTATTCATGTCTTTTTGCAGGGCTTCAAGTTGATTATTGGCAAACGGTTGAGCACGCTTGTTGAACTCAGACTCGCCTAAATAATCGTACACCTCAAGTGCACTTTGTTCAGGAAGATTTGCGTTAGTATGATTACCTGAAGGGTATAATTTAGGTTGTTCGTAGTCGTAACCTTTTTGAATAAAACCGCCGCTCACCATGCTCATGCCGCCTTGCCAATGAGACACGTGCGACTCGGCTAAATGGCCTGAGAAACAACGAACCTTCTCTTCTGCACAAGGTTTGTAGGCGTTAATATCATCAGCAAGTACTAGGGTATGAGCACCAACACTATGCTCGAAGAAGAAGAAAATCCCTTCTTGCTGTAATAAACGACAAACAAAATCGACATCTGATTCTAAATACTGCACACAGTATTCATACTGAGGGTATGTGTTGGTAGTTTTATTTTGAAATTCAACTTTATGTTGACCAAATAAGTCTTTAACAATATCAATGACTGACTTGTTTTGAAAAATCCGACAATTACTGCGTTTTTTCATCAATGCCATCTGAGGCACTATAACGGCTTGATAATCTATATAATTCTGTGCATCGTCTGACGCTGCGGTCCGCATTCCAGCAGACTCAAGATGACTTACCACCCCATGAAAGTATCGAACTGCACCATTACTTTCGGCATTACGTAAAGTAATACAGACATTTTTACCCACTAAACTGTCGAGACTAATCTGGGTGCCAACAGTGAACATGGAGACGCTGATTGAAAAAAGCTGAGAGATGGCTTCTGTGGCAGTAAAATGCGTTAGGTACAGAGTATCCTTACCTAATGGCGTTGTGATACTGATGATATTATTTTTTTGAGTGGCCTTAAGCATTCCTTGCCTCAGTCTTTAAGAGTAAAGATCTTGGGGAACAAGTTCCCCAAGATATAAGATCACAAACAACTTACATTTGTTGACCTTTAACACCGCTGTAGCCATAACGTAGCGCTGCAGTAATGTTGTTTTTATCATCAGTTGGCGTAACAGCCATCATCATTTCAGTGTAGCTAATAGTGATTGTCTCTACAGGACGGTCACCATGAACTGAAACACTGTAGCTAGAGATCATTGCATCTGTTAATTCGATTTGCATGATTTCTTCGATTTTGTCACCTTGCTTAGTGATGTGGAAAACCGCTTTTTTACCTTTACCGATAGTCGCTTCTTTGAACAAGTCAGTAGAAGAATTATCTTGTAATTTAGTAATGGTCACATCACCTAAACGAGTTGAGCTAGCTTCACGGTCTTTTGCAGTACCAGTGAAAGAAGTGATCTCACGGCTAATATTCCAATCGACTGATAACACAGTAATCAGATCTTTGAATTCTTCAGCAGTGGTTTCGCCTTTAATCCCTTCATAATTTAAATATGTATTCGCTTGCATTATTAATGCTCCTTTTGCGTGGATGTCATCCATTAATGGACAGTTTTATAAGTTCAATAATCAAACTTAATATTTCAATTTATTAAAAATGCACTTACCAACAAATAATACTCAACTGCATTATCCATTTAAATATAGTGAGTCCTCATAATTAAGCCAACGGATTATATCAAAGGTTTTTTGATAATCAACTAATCGTTTATATAAATAAAAAAATACAACCAAGACTAATAATTTATACATTAATAATAACTACAAGACATTACAAAGGGTATATACTTTATTATATACCCCTCAAATATGATGTTATAAATAACCAAACTAATACTTACTAATTAGTTATTAATGTCACGGTTTTATATTCATTTAAATTTTATAAATAAACTCATCGTTTACTACGTTTACTTTTACATTGGTTGTTTTCTTATTGTTAGCCATATTGTGTAATATTTTGATCGAAAGATCAGGCAACATCGTATTTTGTAAAATATTATGCACATTGCGAGCACCTGAACCGGCATCCTGACACATAGACACAATTTGGCTCACCACATCATCACTGTAAGTAAACTTAGCTTGATAATGCTCAGCTAAACGATTAGCAACTCGCTGTAATTGCAATTTAGTGATTTCATTGAGCATAGGTTGGGTCAGTGGAATATAAGGAATGACATTCAAACGGCCTAAAAATGCCGGTTTGAAATAACTCAATAAATCATCTTGAAGTGCTTTACGTAAACCTTTAATTGATGGGGCAATTTGTTCATCTTCAAATAAGCCCATCGTGGTTTCTGTACCAGCATTTGAGGTCATAATGATAATAGTATTTTTGAAATCTATATCGCGCCCCTCACCATCTTTAATGGTGCCTTTATCAAAAACTTGATAAAAAATATCTTGAACGCCTGGATGTGCCTTTTCCATTTCATCCAGCAAAATAACACTATAAGGTTTACGGCGAACGGCTTCAGTCAGCACTCCACCTTCACCATAGCCAACATAACCTGGAGGTGAACCTAAAAGTAATGAGACTTTATGTTCTTCTTTAAATTCGGACATGTTGATGACTGTCACATTGTCTTCACTGCCATAAACTTGCTCAGCCAATGTTAATGCCGTTTCTGTTTTACCGACACCGCTAGGGCCCGTCAGTAAAAACACACCAATGGGACGTTTTTCATCACCCAGCTGTGCACGGGATGTTTGCACTGTTTTGGCGATTAAATCCAAGGCATGATCTTGGCCGATAACGCGCTTGGCCATGGTGTCTTTTAAGTTCAAAATTGTTTTTATTTCATCATCCTGCATTTTACCTGCCGGAATGCCAGTCCAATCAGAAATGACTTCAGCAATCAATTGTTCATCAACTTGCCAATGCACCATAGGCTGTTTATTGGCTGACAATATTGCCTTAAACGCCGTTAACTCCGCTAACAAAGGTGCGGTATCTGTTTCTGATGCTTGAATCTGGCCAACTAATTCAGCAATTTTTTGAACGATAACTAATTCGTCCTGCCATTGTGTTGTCAAAGGAGCGAGTTCTTTTGAAAGCAATTTATGTTTTTTGGTTAACTCTGTAATCGACTTTTTATGATCTGAACCGGTTTTTTGCTCACGAGTAAGAATGCTAATTTGGGTGTCTAGTTGCTGAATTTGTCGTTGTAAGGATTCAACCATTCCAGGGGTAGAAGCTTGACTCATAGCGACACGCGCGCATGCAGTATCTAATAAACTTACCGCTTTATCTGGCAGTTGTCGGCCAGTAATATATCGATGAGATAAGTTAACTGCAGCACATAAAGCTTGGTCGGAAACAAGAATTTTATGATGCCCTTCCATTACAGGTAACAAGCCCCGCATCATTGCAATGGCTTGTTCAGGAGAAGGCTCTTCAATTTTAACCACTTGAAAACGACGAGTTAATGCGGCATCTTTTTCAAAGAACTTTTTATATTCTGCCCATGTTGTTGCCGCAATGGTACGTAACTCACCACGCGCTAATGCAGGTTTTAATAAATTTGCCGCGTCATTTTGTCCAGCTTGTCCGCCGCTGCCAATCATGGTGTGAGCTTCATCTATAAATAAAATAATAGGTTTAACAGACTGTTTTACTTCTTTAATTAAAGCTTTTAACCGATTCTCAAATTCCCCTTTCACTCCGGCTCCAGCTTGTAGTAAGGCTAAATCCAGTACGTGAATACGAACATATTTTAATGCTGTTGGAACTTCTTTTTGGGCAATTTTAAGCGCTAAACCTTCGACAACAGCGGTTTTACCGACACCGGCTTCACCCGTTAAAATAGGATTATTTTGACGGCGACGGGTTAAAATGTCGATCATCTGCCTAATTTCATTATCACGTCCGAGAATGGGATCTATTTTCCCCAGTTCAGCTTGCTCGGTTAAATTTTGGGTAAATTGGTCTAGATTTGGCGTTTTGCTCGGCGCTGATTGCATCGCCTGAGTTTCTTCAATATCGCTACTTGACACTTTATGCTCGGTAGATTGACGAGCAAGCTGAGGCCATGCATGTTTTAGCTGTGCTGGATCTATTTTAAGAAGCTGTTTTGCAGAGCGTGAAACCAAAGAGTTTAATGAATCGTCAGTCAGTAAGGTAAAAATCAGATAGGCAGTTCTTATCTCACTATCGTTGAATTCAATACTGGTATTTAACCAAGTTTGACGAAGCAAACTCACTATATGTGGAGACAAACTTGGCGCTGCACTGTTGCCTGTTTTAAACTTTTCTAATCCCTGACGGATATCACTAATCAGCTGATCTTTTTGTACTGAAAAACTGGCCATGATGATGTCTAAATCACCTGAACCATTTTCTAGCAACGCTAATAACCAATGCTCAATCTCAACGCTGAATTGGCTGCGGCTATGGCATACGCTGGCAGCGGTTTCTAAAGATTGTCGACATACTGGGTTAAGTTTTCCTACCAATTTACTTAAAGTCATCGCTGACATATTCATAGTCCTTTATTAATTAAATCATTAAGCTTTTTATTTGTTGTCCATTCTCTGCACGGCTCATTAGGCCACAACCTAACCCTAGTCCGATTGCGGACTTTGATAATTGAGCTGTAGGTGCATCTTGTTGTTTTATTTCTAGAAATATTTTGTATTTCACTGACTGGCCTAAATAGTTAGAAACCAGTTTTTTAAGTGATTGATAACTGGCTGTTCCAGGCATAAAAGCGTTAACCGATGCACCTTCCTTCGGCTTTATATGAATACTGACACTAGAATTAATATCCCATACCCGGCTGCCTATGCTGGCATCAACACCTAAACGGGCGTATTGCCCTTCTGGCATACTTCTACTCGCCATTCGGGTTTGCTCTGTTTTCGCTAAGGACTGCCAACGCCCTTGAAAAGATAAAATATGTACATTACAGCCAGTAAAATCATTTAACATTTTTCGTAATGACTCAGCACTCGGCGTTTTAGTGTGACAAAAACCTGCGTAATAGCGATTTAATGATTTGTTACCACTAAGCAAACTCAATACATGGGTAAAGCTGTCGGTAACGCCTGTTTCTGGCGATTGATAATTTGCCGAAAAACGATACTTTTCCCATGACCGATAGAATAGTGAGATAAGCCGATGGTTAAATAAATCATAAAAGTCACGCATCCCATTATCTTTAAGTCGCAAGCGCTCTAGTAGCAACTCGGTATAATGTGAAGGCAGTACACCACTCGGTCCGGTTAATCCCATAAATGAAATATGCATATCGGCGGCAACTTTATCAGTTTGACTTGTCGATGTAGACGCTACTTTGCTGATTGCTTGTCCTGGAAAACCAAGATGCTGATCAGACTTAAAACGTAACAACTCTTGACTGGGAATGGCGTCATAACCCACCTTATAACCTTGCTCTCCCCCTTGAGATAATTGTTGTTGAAACTGATAAACGGCTTGATAAAAGTCATATTCAGATGGCGTATCGATTATCGCCTGCAACTGATTATTCATTACTTGCTGGGTCATAGCAGCGGCCTTTGTCCAGCTCGTGCTGGCCAGGTATAAGCTATCGAATAATGATCTTTAAAGCGCATACTCAAGCGGGTAAAACTATTGATTGCAGCAAATTGCGCAAAGAAGTGATCTAAAATAGTGCAAAAGAAAAACACGCCACTGCCAGAGTAATGGTCTTTAATAAAGGTAATTTCAATATGACTGCCACTGCAAAAGCTAATCCGGCCATGTTGGTTGACCCTGGCTGTATCTGGGCTCACTTCAACAGCATGGATATTCTCTATTAAATTTTTATTTTCTGGCGAACACTTAAAATCGTATAATTTAAGGGTTTCTTTTAAGTTAGACAGTGCATCTTTGCCGCTAAAACTATCAATAGATAAATGGGTGACTAACTGCCATCGCGAAGCATCACTCAGCGATGCTCGCACAGGTAGCGTAGGCGCAAGCAAACATTTAACGTGCTTAATAATGTCGGCACGTTCAGGTACGAACATTTTGGGCTCATTAGTACCAAACGGAAGATGTGCCGGCAAATTACGGTTGCTGCATTGAGCGGTAATACTTAATATCCAAGCGCCATAGTCGTCTTCAGACTTAAATCCTTTAAAGTTATGATCGACTAACGATAAAAACGATTCAGTGCCTAATTCAGCATAACCACCAGACCAACTAGCAGATTCACGCCTAACATGCCAAAATAAATTATTATGACCTAAATATTGCGGATGTGATTCACCATAAAATGGGGTAACGTCTACCTTATTGTCCTTAGGATCATACGCAATAACATCTTCAATGCTGATAATTTCAGTCACTTCAGAGTCAGAATAACGGGCAGCCAATTTATATTCATACTGAGACGCATCGATGCTCACCGGTTCTAATTTTTGTTCAAACAAATTAATCACCGGCGTACAACCTAACAGAAAATGATTGGCACTAACTTGCTTCTCTAAATCCTGAGAGCCTTCCTTTAAATAAATATAAAGTGAAAACTTATTGTCGATCCCTTGCCAACTGCCATCTAAATCATCGATGTCAAAAAACAAGAATTTTTCTGGGAAAATAAAGTTTTCCAATAATAATCGATAACCAGAACTGGTACGCTGACTGTAAGGTATCACTTGTTGTTCATCTTCAAAGCCAACCGCTTTTAAATGTCTTTTGGTTAAAAACTTACAAACAGTTTGCTGCTCATTCACTAAAGCAAAACCGAGGCTGTGTTCAAATAACAATTGATAAAGTTGAAACGTTTGATGATCTTGGCCATTCAAGAAAAAGCGTAATTTATCAACACCGAGGCTTGGCATACTGATTTCGTCAAACTCACAGGCGATATCAAGCTTAATAATAGCCTTAGCACGTTCTGGCCATTGCGGTTCAGGGGCATTAAACGGTGCATTTTGAAACTGGGCTTTCTGCACTTCAATTGGCCATAATTTCATGTCATATGACGTTTGAAAATGGCAGGTTTTCATCCCCTCCACCTGAGTGTCTACCTGAGTTGATCTGGGTAATAACACACCAGTCGTCGACAAGTTTTCAGTGGTGACTTTGATAACTGACATAGACGGTATTGGCGCTTGGTAATCGGGATATAACTGGCCTAATAACGCCTCGGTTAATTCAGGAAAACTATCATCAAGTTTTTGCCTAATTTGTGCTGTTAGCAAAGAGAATGCTTCAATTAATCGTGAAACATGAGGGTCTTCAACGTGTTCATCACTTAAGCGTAAACGCCCGGCAACTTTAGGATATTGCTCAGCAAATTCCGCTCCCATATGACGAATGAAAGCAAGCTCACGATTGTAATATTCCAATAATTCCTGATTCACAGAATTCCCTCATTAACTATCATCGCCAAGTGGACTGGCTCAACTTCAGAGTCAAACGAAATATATTCAGGCTCAGGTTCTGCATACAACAATGCATTGATTTTTAATCTTAAAACCCGGTCTAATGGTTGTTCATTATCGACTGTTTCAACCATCACTTCTAAAAATCTCGGTTCGAATCGTTTTATGGTATCGGCAACTTGTTTACATAAAAGCTGACGCCCGTCTAAGCTCGCGACTGGCATAGAAGAAAAGTCACGCAAACCATAATTCATCAAAGAATTATCAAGCTCAGTTAAATGTTCCGGCCACGTTTGCCACTGCAATTTAGCATTGAGTAGGTTTTCTAAATCGCGCCGAACATTAGACCTTAACTGACGTAGATTTAGACCACGATGGCTGTCTTTGACATCTTGCTCGTTTGGCGCATCATCAATCAATCTATCTAGAATTGACGCCATTATCGGTTGTTGGTTTTTGCTCAACACAGGGCCTACTGCAACACTGGAGTGGTAACTTTAGTAATTTGATTTAATGCAATAGCATTATCATCGACAAACCACATTTTTAAGCCCTTGCCAGCAACAACATTAGTTGCGATTTCATGCCAATCGGTTTCTCGTCCCAATTTTTGCGCATCAGTTTCACTGCCACCATAAATCATTGGAATATGCGCTTCTCCACTCGGTCCATTTTTAATGGCTAGATCAACCCGGCGCCAAACCATTTCCAGTAATGAGGTCACAGGTTTAAAGTTGATATAGTCAATTTCAGATAACTGCGCTAAATAGAAATTACCGTCAGTACCAAAAATTTCTATAAAACCACCTAAAGTGTCATCTAAATCACGAATTTCTTGATGAGTGATATCATTTAACACTAAGTTAACTTCGGGACGCAGAGTTTCAAGGCTGCTCGCACACTGAGTCACATCATCTTGAGCATCAACCATTGCTAAGCGTAATTTCATTAATGCTTCAACATGTGCATCAGACTCAGCAAAAAGTTGCGGCACTGCTTTGCCTGCCATAAAATCTTGTCGGGCTTGTTCAGCACGGATCAACTGACGTAAATTTGCTGCGCCAATTAAAAAGTCGGGATGCTTTTGCACTAAAAAGTTTAATTGTTTGTCTGCACGTTCCAGCTCACCATTAATACACAACAACTCAACATGTTGACCTTTTAAGTCAATATTCATCGGGTCGTCTTTTAACTGTGCCTCAACTAACTGAATTGCATCTTGTAGTTGGCCGCTCTGCAGCATTTGTTGAATTTGTTTCATTTGATACCTTTATCTTAATTTCTTGATGTCAGTTCAGTGACCAATTTAATACTGGACACCATCTGATCTAATTGAAAATGTGGTTGTAACTGAATAATCGAATAGAAATGCCCAGGCTTGCCGCGAATTTCTTTTACCTGTACTTGGGCACTTCGCAGTGGGTATTTACTTCTTACATCATCTGAAGACACATCTGAAGCGGTAGTGTATTTATGCAGCCACAGCTGTAGCTCTCGCTGGCAAGCCTCTGCAGAATGAAGTGAGCCTATTTTTTCACGACCTAATACTTTGATGTAATGAGCAAAACGTGAAACACACAAAATGTACTGCAACATCGATGATAACTTTGCATTAATACTGTCTTCCAACAGTTCATATTTAGGTGGTTTCTGAACAGAAGCATTACTGTAAAAAACTAAATGCTCACAACCTAATACCGGAGATAAAGGAATAAAACCTTGGTCAGAAATAGATTTTTCCGCCCTATCACTGATTAATAAGTCCACCGATGGCTTCATGCGTTTCCGATACAAATCAGGCTCATATTGACTCACAGCAAGATCGCAAACTAATCCTTTCTTACGAGCCCCAGGCTCTAGCCCACGGATATGACCAAACCAGCCAGATTCACTAAATGCACGAATTAATACCCCACCGAATGCATAAGCAGCATTGCCCCATAAATGATCTTTTTTAGGGTTTTTAATTGATTCTTTAAACTTAAATCCTTCGCTACGGCTACCATCAATGAGATAAGGAGAACGCATAAGAATATTTGGCATTGTTAAGCCAATAAAGCGAGAATCGTCCATTTTACGTAACGAATTCCACTTAATGTATTCATGTTGTTCAAAAATTTTGGAAATATTCATATGAGCAGATAAATCTGCAAAATCATCAGCACCGAACAATGAAGGACTAGCCGAGGTAATAAAGGGCGCAAAAGCGGCCGCGGCAGTGCGGGAAATTTCTTTTAAAATATCAATATCATTAGTAGATACACCTGGACGGCTTTTATGAGTGATTTGATAATCACCAATTAATGTGCCGAAGGGTTCGCCACCAGACATGTCGTATTCATTGTTATAAATCAGTTTAAAAAAATCGCTTTGATCAAACTCAATGGCCCGATTAATGTCTTTAGACAGGGTTGTCCAACAACAATCGAGCATTTTTACTTTCACTTTCTGGTCTTTATCATGTAAATCTTGCTGTTGAACAAGATAAAGTACTCCGCGCCAGCTGGCTTCTAACGCCTGAAATGCATCATGATGAATAATAGCGTTAAGCTGTTGTTCTAATTGTCTATCAATGCGATCAATGGCTTTAAGAAGGAAAGGTAAAACAGATGTTTTATCGAATTGCTCAAGCGAATGGCTTGAGTTTTCAAGCCAAAGCAATAACGACCTAGTCGAGTCCGACTCTCGCAAGAACCGTTCGACTAGGTGTTTATTTTTTAGTGCCTGTGTCGTCGAAGATACTGGTTTGTTAACACCAGTATCTTCTTTGAAAATTTCACTTGTTACAAATGAAATGGTTTCATGCGGCATCGTTTGTTTCTATCCTTGAAAACAAATGAGGGTCACTGCATTAGCGCGTGATTAT
The DNA here is from genome assembly GCF_040309945.1 of Shewanella sp. AC34-MNA-CIBAN-0136. NCBI lineage: Bacteria > Pseudomonadati > Pseudomonadota > Gammaproteobacteria > Alteromonadales > Shewanellaceae > Shewanella > Shewanella sp. AC34-MNA-CIBAN-0136. The sequence continues at coordinate 173,655 of NZ_JBEOPJ010000005.1, forward strand.
CCTACTTTAGGGATCTTCGCGACTAAACGTAAAGAGGCTGTAAGCTCTTCCATTTGTAACCAAGGACGTAACCATGCAACTGCATTGTATGAACCAGGTTGACCAGGGATCTCTTTAACTTCAACTTTTGCGTCTGCTAATGGGTACTTGGCGCGTATCTCTTGCCCACCACCTTCTGAAGCATTAACAAACGATAAAATCCAGCGATTTAACCAAGACTCGACATCTTCAGCTTCCATAAAGCTACCAATTTTGTCTCGAGCCATCACTTTAAGATAATGCGCAAAACGTGATGTTGCCATTAGGTAAGGTAAACGTGCAGAAATGGCCGCATTCGCGGTAGCATCATGGTTAGACATTATTTTAGGTTTTTGGCAAGATTGAGAACCAAAGAACACGGCATAATCAGTATGCTTATAATGACATAGTGGTAAGAAACCCAACTTACTTAATTCAGCTTCGCGGCGATCGGTAATGCCTATCTCTGTTGGACATTTTAAATCTGGATCACCGTCATCACTGGTAAATACATGAGCAGGTAATCCTTCAACCTTACCACCACCCTCGGCGCCACGGATTGCGGTACAGAAACCATATTTGCTAAATGCTTGTCCCATATTAGTTGCCATAACATACGCGGCATTCATCCAGCAATAGTCATCATGATCAGCGACTTTAGCACGGCCACTTTCTAAATCTAATTCGAATTCTTCATAGCAAAACTCTTCAACAGGTTTTGTTGCTTCACCATATGGAAGACGGGCAAGCACTCGTGGCATGGTTAATGTGACAAAACGAGAGTCATCACTGTCACGGAAAGAGCGCCATTGAGTGTATTCTAAAGATTCAAATACTTTTTCAAGATCGCGTGGTTTACTGAGTTCAGTCCACTCATCAAAACCAAATAAAGAAGAACCAGCAGCAGAAACAAATGGGCAGAAGCCAGCGGCTGCAACATTAGATATCAATGATAATGTTTCAACGTCTTCAGGATGATTACTAAACTCATAATCGCCGACTAAACAACCATAAGGCTCTCCGCCCGGGGTGCCAAATTCTGCTTCATAGATTTTTTTGAACATTTGACTCTGATCAAACTCAACTGCTTTACTCAAATCTTTGTGAAGTTCTTTTTTAGACAAACTCATGACACGAATTTTAAGCGTTTCATTTGTTTCAGAATTTTTCACTGTATGATGCAATCCACGCCAACTGCCTTCCAGTTTTTGCAGTTCTTCATTGTGCATGATGGCAGCTAATTGCTTAGAGATAATGTCGTCTAATCGAGTAATCGCCTTGTTAAAAGTCACTGTGAGGTTTTTATCCCACTGTACAGTGCCTTTCAAGGCTTCTTCCGTTAACGAACGAATAAGCTCTTCAGCACGCGAAGAATCGGTTTGCTTGGTTGCAAAAATTGCTTGCTCTAAAATAGAAACACTTTGTGCTTGTTCTTCAGATACAGCATCTAATGACGCGGCTTCCATGCTCATTATTCCGCTCCTTTGAGGTTAAGTTCACCAGCTAATTTATCTAGGCTAGTAGTGTTATTTAACACTTCTTCTAAGATATTTTCGAGATTCTCAGAACGATCAACTTTGGTCATCAAATCACGGAGTTTGTTACGAGTTTCCATTAATTTTTTTAATGGTTCAACCTGATTAACAATGGCAGCAGGCTCAAAGTCTTCGATGCTGCTAAATTGTAATGCAACCTTCATTTCAGTATCGTCACCGGCAAGCGTGTTAGGCACTGAAATGTTTAATTGGGGACTCATACGTTTTAATACATCATTGAAATTTTCACGATCGATTTGCACAAAACGGCGGTCTTTCAATGGTTTTAAATCTGCGGTGTTGTGTCCAGTAAAATCACCTGTAACACCGATAACAAAAGGCAGTTCTTTTTTTACAACTGTACCTTCAGTTTCGACATCATAGGTAATATGGACACGAGGTTTTCTTACTCGCTTTAATTTATCATGTACACTCATATGAACTCCTTTCAATAATATGTTGAGTAATCAACTACAGATTAATCTTCCGTTTTTATTCCAGATAACTTGAAGAAACCATTCCTTGCTTCACCATCTTGGATTAATTCTTGTAACAACTCAGGCAAACTGAGATCACTCCAACGTATAACTTGTTCAATGGCATAAGACATAGGCGAATGTGGTTCGGTACGTCTAAAAAAGTCCGCTATCGTTTCAAGATTATTAATGGCTTGTGCTCTCGAGTTAAGCTGCCCATCAACACCTGATGACGTTGTGCTGTGGTCATTAGGGTCGCTGTGTTGCTCTTTTTCGTTATGTTGTTCTTGTTCAAGGTTTGCTTTGTTTTTTGCAATAATGGGAGCCGTGATAGCGCTGATTTGTAGCGCACATGCTTCTAATGCCTTGCGAATGTAACTGGTAGGCTGTGGCTCACCGCTCATGGCAGCATCCATGGCAGCAGATAGTTTGCTAAAAGCAGCGATGGCATCTTGAACATCACGGTCTAATTCAATAAAGAAACTGTCAGAGGTTTCTCTTATGCTATGTTCGACATCTTCAAGTGACACTGAACCTGAATCAAAACGTTTTTCTTGTTTGTCTTTATCTAAACGACTGGTGTCTAAAGCTTGCTCATATTGCCAAGTAGAATAAATGACGCCACCATCAGTGATCGGAATCGTTCTGATTGGATGAATTAAAGAACCTTCGCTTTCGATACCGTTTAAACCAATAAGCGGCGCAATGCGCTCTGCCAAATCATTTGGTTCAGGTGTTGGGTAAATAGTGTCCCAATAGCGCTCAACGAGCTCTGTAGCTAGAGTGAAACCAAAACAAAGTCCTTTAAAACCATATAACCTGCAAGCTGCCTCTATAAACCAAGCTACATATTCAATATCTTTTGATTGTTGTTTTAAGATACCCGGAACTTGTTCGAAAATCGGTCGCCATTCAGCTGCAACGGACAATACATCTTCTTCGTCAGTTAGTGCTTTACGCTCTCTAGAACGTGCAATATTTCGCACATCTTTAAGTAGATAATAAGTTGATGTCGGACTTATATCTTCACGAGGATCAACTCCTGACTCCGCATCAATGGTAATGGGAAGAATTAATTCATCAATTGTTAAATTCTTTAGCTTACTCAATCTAATTCAATCCCTGAATAAAAACGATTAATTTATAATAATAAAAGTATAGAACTTCAAAAACAATACTTATTGCCCTTTAATAGAAGCAAAATACAATATAATGCCAATAACTAATTACAATGGATAATCACAAAAAAAACAAACACACCCCATGTGATTACACCCAATATAATTACATTTTAAATAATGTTACAGCACATCTAAATACAACATTTATAATTAATGGCTATCGACAATTAAACTCATCAAACAAAAACACTTATATGAGTTTAATTCATCAAAACATTAACCAAATATTGGAATTGTTTTATCACTATCATCAATGATATTTATTTTTTTAGGTGTATTTTTAACAAGAATGCAGGTGACATTATCTCGTGCATTCCTGACTAAAGAGGCATGGAGTAGTGCCATACCGGAATCAATGATGTTGCCAGACTTTATTGTTCGTTCAATTTCAACATCATTTAATTCTTTATTTAAACCATCGCTACAAAGTAAAAAGACATCACCCTCTTTCATATTATCGGTGCGATAATCTATGTCTAATTGTGAGTCAACACCGACAGCCCGAGTGATTACATTCGCTAATGGATGAGATTCAGCCTCTTCAGGTAGAAGTAACCCTTCATCAATCATGTCATTAACTTGACTGTGGTCTTTAGTGACTTGCTTCATTTGTTGATCTCGTAACAAGTAAATTCGACTATCGCCTACCCATAACAAGTGATAGTTATCTTGGTATAACCACAAAACAACGACAGTACTGCCAGCTACCTTCCCATCAAATTCATGCTCACTCATTTGTTGCAAAAAACGATTGCTCGCAATAAGCGACTGTTTTAAAACATCTAATGTAATAGTCTCTGGTTGTAAATGTTCAACGGCCTGCTGGATGCCATCAATCACTAATTGACTTGCGACATCTCCTGCTGCATGTCCACCCATACCATCTGCAACCACCCAAATACCTAAATGTGGTAATTCAAGATATGCATCCTCGTTGATTGCTCTTACGGTGCCTCGATGAGTTAATGCATGACTTAAGTGCATGATGTTTGTTCCTTAATGAGCTCTGCAGTATTCCAACCACGCTGTTGCCATTGGCCATTTAACATAGAAATAAATTGACTGATCTGTGGTAAACCTTCAGTAATAATCGTGCATGGTTCAACATCGTCAGAGCCCTCTGTCCACCAAATGCTGTAACGATCAAAGCGTTTTCTGTATTGCTGGTCCAGTAATAAAAGTACATCAGGAGAATTGTCGCCTTGAAATACCCACGCTTTCTTGTTGCGATCCAACGATTCGCTCTCGAGTAGCTTGTCGTTATTGGCGGCAACCGTTAAAGTCTCTTTTGTAATGGCATCGAACCATTTACTAAGAACAGTATCATCTTCAAGCACTTGTAATATATTCTGTTCAAAAACCTCAACCCACTGATTGTCTTTCCAACCTCTTAAAGCCGATTGATTATGTAATCCGGCTAATGTGAATGGATAATGGCGACCAACATGGTCAACACTTGGTATGACGGTCCCGACAACAGCTTGGTCGCAACACACACCGGCAGATAACGAAAAATGCCATATGGGACTCGTCAGATAATAATCCAACCAATTGTGTTCGGTTTGTTCTTTACTCACCGCAATAACAGCTTGTAACCAGTCATTCCAATTTTTAAGAAAATCAACATTTAAGTTCTGCTGAATAAAATCCCCTTTTGAGGGGACTTTGCCACAGTAACCTACTGATGTTAAAGATTCGCAGGACATCTAAACTTCTCCATATTTGCCATCCAAAATGGATTGTTAACACTGTTTGCGGTCAATTTCAGTACAGCATTGTAGCCTTTGAGATTGATGAGTAACTTGCCATCTTTTTTAGTTTGTGGACGCTTTTTACTTAATTCATCTAATAATTTGAAGAATGACCATTCACCTTCATATTTCTTATTGATAGAGCGCCCGCCGTTAGGAGGTGAAAATGCAATTCGTGTTTCGTTATTTGCCCCAGGGCCAGGCCAGGTAAATAACTCTTTGCGAGTAGGACCGTGTCGATACTTCAGCTGTTGGCTATCTATTTCGAATAAAAACATACTCACACTTCTATCTAATAATTCCGGTTCTAATGAAAAGTTAACAATAGGCTGCTTAGATCCCGGTTCGAAAAATGCTTCTTTAATAATTTCTGCGCGTTGATACATTTCTAAAATGTCATTACGAATGCCGATATTACGCTTAAAACGCCAAGGTTTTTTGCTGGTATCGACATGTGAAGCGAGGTATTGATCCCAAAATTTATCTAAGGTGCCGCCATAACCAAAAAACTTACTGAAGTCTTTTAGTCTGACATCTTCTGACGATTTTCGGTCAAATGGGTAACGCCCTGCGATCGCTCGATTGAATTCAGCCAACACTTGCGAACGCCAAATACCATTGAAACGCTGACTTTGATTGGATTTAGCAAACGAGCGAGTACGATAAGCCACTTCACTTAACCAATTTTTTACTGGATAAGGTAGATCCATCAATTGCTCAGATAAACTAGAACCTAGTTGAGCAAAGCTTTCTTCTGTGGCTTGATTAACAACGTTACCTTGTCCTTCTGACTGCATTGATAATTTATTGTAGTTTCGATTAAGAGCCCGCAACGTCGTTTGAATTTTATCAATGTCAGCAGGATTTATTTTGAGCAATTCTGCAAAAGCAAATTCCACATCTTTGCCCGGCAAATCAATATCTAACTCTATTGCTGTATCGGGTAACAGCCTATTTAATCGTGCTTTTTTAGACCGAAATGCAACATCAGAAATATTACCGGCCACTTCCGCCGCGGCCTTTAAATTATTTGAATCGGCAGGAAGCTTAGTTAAATTCACATTTTTCTGCACTGCGGTAATAATGGTTTTGATCGGTTGATCTGGGCTCGCAAGCGCTGCAGTAACACTCTCAGCTTCCTCACGTGTTGAATATGGTTTGATAGCAAGGTCGCTTAAGAAATCTTCCCAATAGAAAATATAATCACGAATGTATCTGTTTTCTAACTCTTGGGTAATCTGCGCTTTCGCTTGTTCGTCTAAATCAACTAACTCATCACCATAAACCCAACTGTCTGCGGTTAGGTTTTTTATTATCTTATTCTTTTCTATACTAAAAATGCCATGAAAACCATTAAAAGTATAAAGACCAGGAATACCTTGATTAAATTGGCGACCACTGATGAACACCAGACCATCTAAACTGTCTACACTCAGAATATCAACCAGTTTAAAATCTGGGATACTGCTGTTTGAAAAATCACTTTTTAAACGCTGATATGCGCGCTCAACCAGAGGTAACATGGTCAAATTAATCCGGGCACTATCCACTGTCATACTGTCATATTGATGACCTCTAATCCCTAAAGACAGTAATGTATCTATATGCTTATTTAACTCCTTTCTAACCTCACTATTGACATCACCAACCAGATTTCTATCGATATAAGCCGAGAACCAGACTTGCACATCACTTTTGTCAAAATGCTCGGGAAAATACAACATTAAGTATGTTTTCAATGTCTCGTAGAGGTAGTTAAGGTGCCCACCATTAGCGTCCATTTCTGCACTTAGCACACCTTGTAGGTAAGGCATTAAATGTGTTTCTAAAGCACGGTGATAAGCCGCTGTAGCAGGTTGTTTAAGCTTATCTCCTTGATACAAACCAAAGGTATATGCATCCTCAGGCTTGTCAGTACCAAAACCAACAGGGAGATCACGAATTAATGTTAAGCCTTTGGTTAATGTAATGACATCAGACTTAGCATTTAACCCACCACTGGTAACCGTTTTATATGCTGTGACACCTTGATAGGTATCATCAATCAATTGTCTATTCCAATCATAACTTTGCCACCAAACATAACTCGCAAACAAAGTGACACCTGCAGCAATGCCTACTGATATTTTTCGTAAAAGTTTATTATGGTTTGTATGCTTGCGATTGGTCGATGCTAAATTTTTCTCTGGAAAAATAACATCTTCTAATAGGCGTTTAATAAAGTAGCTGCGTTGCTTATTGGCGGCGAAGGTTTTAGTTTTACTCTTAATGCCACTGGATAAGTGACTAGAAAGATGATCAATTGGCGTACCTTCTTGAGTTGCGCTGGTTAAATAAACACCACGCAATAGCGGTGCTTCTTCGTATGCATTAGGCGCGAAGATCTCTTTCAGAAAATCATCGGCTGAGCTCTGTAATAATCGGAGTTGCTTTGGAAACTCATAAATGGCCGCACGACGCTCTAGGTCGCGTTCGTTTTTTAGGCGGCTATTTAATCTTGCATTTAAATTTAATAATAAATCATGAAATTCTTTATTAAATGAACTGACAATATCAGTGTCTTCTGTATCTGCATTGAGCGGGAAGGTAATACCCCAAATTTGTTCACAATCTTCTTTGGTTAAATCATCAAAAAATTCATTAAACCCGGCAACTAAATCTGATTTCGAAAATAAAACATATACCGGAAAAGTCATACCCAGTTGATTTTGCAGTTCTTGTAAACGCTGCTTAATTGCGCGTGCATGTAAATTTCTCTCTGTCTTGGTTTGGTTTAACAAATCAGACATGCCCATGCTGATTATCACCCCATTAATAGGACGAACTGGGCGGTATTTTTTCAATAAACCCAGAAAACCTTGCCATGCCCGAGAGTCTTGTTTTACATGACTATCTTGAGTCGTATAACGACCCGCCGTATCAATTAATACTGCCTTATTGGTAAACCACCAATCACAATGTCTTGTGCCACCAACACCTTCAATCATATCTACACCCATTTTTTCTTTTAATGGGTATTCAAGACCTGAATGCTGAATCGCTGTGGTTTTTCCACTTCCAGGTGGACCAATCATGATGTACCAAGGTAATTCGTAAATACTTTTATTTTTAGTTAACTTGGTATTTTTAAGAATATCTAACGCTTGGGTCATTTTATTTTGTAAAACAGTGATTTCACTTTTTGCTAAGTCATCACTGGCCACAGAGCTACCCTCTTCACCATTTATTAAGCTATCAACCATTTTCTCGCTTTGTTTTTTATTCTTGAGTTGTCGAGAAAAGTGAATGGCACCAAAAATAATAACAATAACCAGTAGTAAGATAATCCGTGTGGCTGCTGATGCTAACGGTTCATACCCCGCTATAGCCACTAAAGGGCCACCAAACCAAATAAGTAAAGCCAAACATAAAAAACCTATTATGGTAATTGTCCATTTAGACTTAAGTGTGTCGACAATTCCTTTGCCAATTGATTTTAAAGACATTGATGCGATTCCTTTGTGTCACACTAAAACAATAAGTCGATTTCGATTCGACGATTTAACGCGCGGTTCTGTTCACTGTCGTTCACCACACGGGGCTCAGACTCACCACGACCTTCGGGCCACAAGCGGCCACTTAGCGATGCGTTATTAGCGAGAACGTTCGCAATCGACGTTGCTCTTGCTAATGAAAGATGCCAATTTGATGGGTATTTAGACGTAAAGATTGGCTCATCATCGGTATGACCGGTGATCAATATTTTGCCATTTGTGCTCTCTAGCGTCAGAGCAATTTTAGCTAAAATAGCTTCAAAATCTGAACGAGGTTGAGTGTTACCAGAAGCAAACAGTTCAGTCGCCCCAATGCGGATCCTCACACGATCACTTAATTGTTCTACTTCGAGTAGATTCTTGCCAATTTCAGTTTGTAAAAGTTGTTGCAGTAATAATGCTTCATCACGACTAATTTGTTGTTGCGCATCAATGGTTTTCTCCCAAGGCACAATCGAGGTCAATTCTTTATAAGCCTCTGATGAGTAATTGTTGATGCTATAACTAAAACCCATATAGATAAATAAAATAACCACCCCAAATAATGCCCCGATAACCCATAAAGGAAATGGCTGCTGGAAGGTTAGATTAGGGACAATATTCTGTCGCCATCCTGGTGATAATTCTCGATGGAAATCGCCTTTGCAAGATTGAATGGCTAAATACGTTTTTTCACGTAATGCTTCTAGTTTTTGATCGCCTTGAGGCTCAACTCTCATTTTGCCAACAAAACCAAGAGTTAAACATAAATACATCAACTCAAGTAAATTACACTTTTCAGAAGGATGACGAAGTGAGGCGTCAAGCAAGGTATAGAAATATTCGCCACCCAAGGTTTCATTGTGAAAAGTAGAAAGTAAACTGTCAGACGCCCAATAGCTTTGCTCTCCCCAAGGCGTATTGAGGACCACCTCATCTATAAAGCAACACAAGCAATATCGAGCAGACTTAATGTCATCTGACGCTAAATTTGCATTACGTAATTGTTGCTCATAATTCTTGATGAGTTCGACACAATGCACCCGTAGAGTATTGACATCATCATGCTCGGTACTATTTCGTAACTGAGTACAAATAGATAAAAGCGTACCCGCAAAATCAACGATTGGGTTTTGCGATAAGCTTAGTTGCGATCGGTTGTCTCGATTATCGGCACGATGATCTTGGATCAAGGTTTTCTGACTATCATCATCGACCTTTGTTTTATTGCCAGCCATACCCGACCCTTTCCCTGGGCGAGGTTTAACGATGGTTTTATCGTTCACAAAATTATCCTTAATGTTTTGGCGTTAAATACTCACGGCCCAAAGTTCAATTTGTAACTCTGGATATGCTCCAGAAATATGCATTGCTACACCGCCACTTGATTTAAGCTTTATCCAATGGCTATTGTTTTTATCTAATTGAAAATAGTGATAACCCGCATGGTATGGCACCTGTCTTGGCGCGACTGGGAGGTTGGATATTCCAATACCGGGTAATTGGTTATTAACCAGTTCACGAATGGTTTCAACTGACCCTATTTTAATTTGTGAAGGTAGGCGTTGACGAAGCTCATCATGCGGAACATTTGCTTTAACAGCGAGAATAAATTCAGCATTATCAAGCATACTTTTGTCTGCAATCGTCGAGAAATACACACCAAATTTGGTCTTCTCTAGGATCAGCTCTGTGGCACTTTGTTCCAATACACTACTTAAGCCATGATTAACAATTACCATAGTGTTACTAAACACATAGGTTAAATTATCATGTTGATAGACAGGAAATTTTGGCGGTCGCTTGTTGGGACTACTGAACGTTGAAAGCTCACCAGAAAAACTAATGAGTGTGCGAAATAGCAATTCTGGATGAATATGACTAACAACCCCATAATGTTCAAAAATAGGTTGATACTTATTCAAAAGTTGTAACATTAAAAAGTCTGCTATCGAACTGGAAGTCCCTTGGGATTGACTTAAGCGACCCGCAATGGCTTCTGCACGCTGATTAATCATGCCAGTGACTTCAGTTGTCATATTCATTAAGGTTTTAATGTGTTCAATGCCTATACATGCCGGAATAAACTTTTTATCTAATCGAATCACGCCCTCTTCAGACACATCAATAACCCGAGCGATCGCAATTGAGACATAGCCTGAGCGATCTTCAGTTTGTAACTTTAACCGACAATCTAATTTGGCAACTTGCAGCACTTCCATAGCATCAGAGCCAACACTTGTGTCAACAATGTTGTGATCTTCATAGCTGTAGCGAGTAATTTGATTTTGTTCAGAAGATGAAATATTCATCCCATTGCTTTTCGCAACGGGAAGAACAAGATAAACAAGCTGATCCAATGTACCTGCTGGGACAGTAATAGCCGTTGGTAACGGACTCTGCTCAGGAAGACAAGCCAAGGTGTTATCAGGAAAAACACAATCGATGCGGTCTAATCCAAATTGCCCCAGTGGAAGTAGGCCATAATTGACTTCATAGCTCACAACCCCCCAAGCAAGTGGATTGTTATTCTTGGCAGTTCGCGCTTGTTGATGTTGCAAAAAACGTTCTTGCTGCTGCATATGTTGTGGACGAAGAAACATGCCCTCTGTCCATGCTATTGGGCTAAAATCGCTCATAATTTCCCTATTTATTCACAACAATTATTTTTCAGAGTTATACACAGCTATTTTTTCGATGTTGATAACGACATCATCATAACCAGTAGGATCGACAGTGACGACTGAACGCCAACGAGATGAATCAATATCTCTGTATGCGACAATAACACCAACAAATCGGGTGTTTTGTCCCAGTGTCATGGCATATTCACGCGTTTCTGATGGCTGTAATTCCAACTCATCTTTACGAATAAGATCTGGACCAAGTACACTTTCAGCTGACTCATCAAGGGTAAAAAAATCTTGAGTATCAAAGATAGTTCTTGATGATAATTCAAATATTTTCACCACCACTGGTGATGGCCGATCGTTAATGTCAGGATTGATGTCTGCACTGGCATTAAAGGTAAGATCTGTCGATGGCGGGACGACAGCATTAATCGTTTTACAGCCAGAATTAAGTAATAAAAAGCTCACTAATACAATTTGATATAGACCTAACTTCAATTTCATTTATTAGCCCTTAATAATTTATAATGTTTTAATTTTATTGTCGTATGCTTTAACAAAATCATCTGATAATGCGGCAGCACTGTCTTGCATAAATTCTGTTTTTAAATTGGAATGTAAGCTTTTATATACTTTCCATTGGCGCATCTGTTTCTGTCCCGGCACTAACATGTCTGTAAGCGACTGGTTTTGGCTTTTGGCTTCAATAAATTCAGGATCTAATTGATTTAGCAATCCACGGATAGCGCCTAATGTGCCTGCAGTTAACGCAGTATCATGCTTTCGACCGTCATTAAAAGCTTCGGTAATCGCTTGTTGAGATGACAAGAAACTCGCACTTTTCCTTAAAAATAAATTTTGAAATACATCATCAATATTGGCCGAAAATTTCAATGGATTATTTTCACGCTGCTGGAATGTTGTTTGATTGATTCTAAACTCAGTTTTCAGCTTTGAACGTTGACGTAGTGATTCCATCAGGCCAGTCAACATAAACTGCATACTTTGGCCCAGTTCAAACATCAACTCTTCAGTTAGCACATTGACATAATCTTGTTCATTGACTCCCATACCCTGAAAAAACGCTTTGCTTAATGCAGATGAAGGGCTTACCTGTGTACTAACGGGTACTTTGGTATTTGGTGCCTCGGGGGCCACTTTTTTCACCTCCGCTTTTACCGTTTCAGGCACTTTTATAGGGTTAACTGGAGCTTTAGCAACCAGAAGCTCGGGCTCTTGTGGAACAACAGATCGGATATCAGTTTTTGCGTGAGCTTGAAAATGTTGTCCAAAAATATCTTTATCCCATTCTTCTGGAATTGCTACTGGTGGTTGAAAATGGTCTTGTAAATCAGCATTCATCTGCGAGAGACCTGCTGATTGTTGTCGAGATTGGTTCAGTAACATAGCAGAATCAAATCCTGCTAAATCAGATTCAAACCCAGTATCAAGCATTGATGAGGAAGAAGCTGGAATGAGTTTATTTTGCTGCAAAGTAGCAACATGTGGGGCGTCATGTATCTCTTGTTGAGGTTGACTATTAGAGGCCACATGTAACATTTGTAACTTCGCACTGATCTCATAATCACCAAAAGTAAACAGATCATCGTGTTCAATTTTATGCTCACGATTGGTGCCTAACGCTTCGACTGCGCGATTGACATATAATCCGTTGGTTGATAAATCCTCAATGAAAAAATCATCACTGCGCTTGGTGATCCGAGCATGAGTACCAGAAACCACTTTTTCTGGATCAGGCATATGCCAATCACATACATCAGAGCGCCCTAACGTTAAGGTTTCTGTGACATCTTTTGTTATGACCTGCTCAGGGGATAACCTGTGATAACTCACAATCTCTAGCAATAATTCCATTTCTATTACATCTTCCTTCATCAACTTGTTGACTAGCCATCATACCCATTGCGTTATAAGCGTTGAACACCATTTAGACGTTCATACATTTCATTCCCTCTGGCAAATAACTCTCTGGCTGTTTTCAGATATTGCTTATCAAGATACACATTTGCTTGGCGTAAAAAAGAGGCGGCTAAACGTTTATCAAGCGTTAGCAGGGGCTCAAAATCATCGGGTAAATTCGTGGCGAGCCCCCTAACTTCTTTATCAAACTCGTGTAGATCTTTTGGGTTATCTATTGCATCTAACCTCACGGTTAATTGATTAAATGTATCTCGATAATAAACTTCAGCAGCTTCGTATGGATAAACGACCGTTTTACCTTTTGCCGTTAAATCGTGATAGTCATTTAAGCCTTTAACAGCCACTTTCAATTCGGCGCCATATGTAATTAATGACTTAGCCTGCGGATAGTTTGAAAATATATTTTCGCCAGTTGTAATGAGTGCACTTATTTGATTAATATCATGTTTCTTTAAGGCGTTATCAAATGAGCTTGCATAGAGGGCATATTCTTCATTAGATGCGGTATAAACATATCCAGGCTCGACAAATGTTAACCCTTCAACAATGGCTTGAATATTATTACTTCCCTGTTCATTGTAACGGGCTTGAGATAATAACAGGCTCAATCGTTCAGACAGTGCATCTACAACTGATTGTTTACTTCTCTCTGCTTGGTTTTTTATTTGTAGCAAACGAACTGAATCAGGATAAAAACGTTCTATTTCATTAATAATTTGTGCTATTTTTTCATAATTTTGATACAGACCATTATCGCTTTTCGGTAAGGAAGCTATACGTTGTTCCACAATATCCAACACTTCAGATTGATGTGTCTTTAACAAACCATTCTTAATCAGCTTTTTATCTTCTGGAATATCTTCTATTTGGGCTAATAATGCTGAAGCAGGAATAAATTCAAAGGCTTGAACTTCGCTTTTGGCCTTATTTGTCAGCGCGACTTTATTTTGTAAGTCGTCTAATTGAATCTGGTAATATTGTTGAATTTGAAACCCACTGATCACAAGTACAGCACCTGCCGCAATAGCGGTGAGTAGTGGCCAACTTTTACTGTGGAACTTATTGATAATTAGCTCGATGGAAGGCGCACGTTGTACTTTTTTAAGCGCGAGACCTTTTTTCAACATAGGCCATAATCGTGAACTGATATTTTTTGGTTTAATCAACTTATTGTTGGTGATATCAACTTCATTTGCAGCTACACGGTTATAAGGATGTTTACTTGTTAGTAGCTCATAGCTAATACACGAAAAAGCAAAAATATCGTCTGCCGCGCAGGCATCTTCTCCAGATAACTGCTCAAAACTAGCATAAGCTGGGGTATAACCCGTTAAAGGAGAGTCTTGGTCGACTTCGGCAAATGCGTATCGGTCCTCTCTTTGCTGTAAGTTTTTCGCAACGCCAAAATCAAAAACTTTAATGTTCCCTTGGCGAGTGAGGAAGATATTCGATGGCTTTAAGTCTGTATGGACAATGCCTTGTTGATGAGCATACGATAATGCTGAAGCAATCTGATCAATGATTCTCATTGATCCTTTGAAGTTGATACCTAATGGTTTTGAACGTTTGATCACTTGGTCTAATGATTCACCATCTAACCACTCCATCACCATAAAGTGAAAGCCATCATCAGTATCTACATCATAAACTCTGATGATATTCGGATGAGATAGTTTTTGAGTTTGTACTGACTCTTTGATAAGGACTTGTTGAGCTTCTGGTATATCTGATATCTGAGATAATAATACTTTAATCGCAACAAAAGGTTCTGTTACGTTTAATGACTCCAAATAGAGATCTTTGGCACGGTATATATCACTCATACCGCCATGACCAATTTTCGACTCAATCAAATAGCGATTTTTGAAACACTTCCCAATCAAGTTAACTTTATTATTATTTCCAGAATGTTCAAATCCTGCCACAACTGTTTTATCTTCAGCAAAGTGATTTGGTGCTTTACTCTTATCCATAAGTACAGGTTAATCCCTTAATATTATCCTAAAGTATGTAAACTATCTTCCTAGTGAATCAAAATTACCCCAATATGTTGCAGCAAGAAAATGTAAAAAACAACATTTAAAAACTTGCTTAATAACTTTTAAATAAATTCATTAAAATAAACCACCCATTAGTATGTATTAAAATCTAAAAACATTAAAAAGTATGTTTTTAATATGAAAATAAACATCTAATTAACTAAAAAACAGTTTTTCTATTGACCCAATAAAACATTATCGGTAATTTACGATTTCTTTTTAATGGACCACATTTTTAAAGGATTAAACAAATATGAAACGCGTCAATCTTTCATTACCTGTTATTGCGTTATTAACACTTGCGGGTTGTCAATCAGCACCTGTCGTTGTATCTGAACCAATCAAAACATTTTCTATTTCTCCAGAGTGTATTGAATATACATTACAAACAGATAATGAAATGATTATTGGGTTCACACCTGTGTATTTCGAAGTTAATAGTGATAAGTCATACAGTAAGCTTGATACTCACATGTCTTGCGTTGCGACTTACCTCGCCAATAATTCTGATAAAGAACTAAATGTTCAGGGCTTTACAGATGACAAAGGCACAGTTAAATACAATAAAGCGTTGGCACAACGTCGTGCTGATGGTTTAGTGGAGTTTTTAATCTCTTTGGGCACATCTAACGACCAATTAATTTCGACTACTAAAGTCATTGAAGATAACGGTGTAAAATTAACCAGTTCTGAGCGTTCTAAGACTCGTCGGGTTAACTTTTCCATTACGAATAAATCTTCATAAAAAATGAATTAAAGTATTAATAAAATACTGTAATTCAAGTGTATTTATTATATTTATCATTGAATCTCAGCTTATTACAAAGCTGAGATTCAATAATTTATCAACAAACCCTCAGTTATATCGCACCTTATTCCATCTAAAAAACCTGCTTACTTATATTATTGTCAATATCTGGACTAAACATGGATTCTCTAAATTTATTTGGAAATTTTAGACACACGACAGAGCCCATACTGAAGATAATTGTGCTGCGTTAACGCGCATCACAGATAAAACGACTTCTAAAAAATGATAGTATAAAAATGATTAACCGAACAACGTGACTCATCGATTAATCACTGCTCATTGAAAATAGATACTTGAGCATAGTCAATTGAACATAGCCCACAGTAAGGTTAGCGTTCAACATCCTTACTGAGTCTTAATCGAATGAATAACATTATCAATAATAGTAAACCAAACTGAATATCAATAGTCCCGCCACTGTAATTATTGCTATGTTCCACCTTGGCAATTTTTTCCTCTTTAACTCTCACTTTAAAACGAGCTAACTCATCGTCTAAGTTTTTAGTCATATCAGTAACTGCCAGGTCAAAACCTTGCATCGATTTTTCAGCTAATGTTTCGTCAATACCAATAGCGGTTGTGCGCTTTTCGAGCTTACTGATCCCTGGTGCTCTAAAGAGCATTTTCCTACTTTTAATGTCAAACACTGCAGTATCGACAAAGGTTTGTACGGTATTTTCATTGCCCGGAATCACATACATACCCACGATGGTCCAATACAATAACGCGGCATTATTCTCTACAGACTGAGTCACTTGATCGTAAGACACCAACGCCATTACATCGACATCATATAAACGCCCAACTTGTTCTAATGTGTTAAAACCATCACCACCAGCAAGATAAGTACTCGGAATGACTTCAATGCGGTCAATATAATCATATTGAACAAAAGCCGCTTTCACTTTTTCAAGTAATTCGTATTGATCTTTACTATGCACAGCCTCTTTTTGAAAGCCTGTTGACGGTACAAAGGCAATACCGACTTTTACCGGTAATGTGAGCAATGGAACTTCGGCGCTATGTACTGCACGGGCTTCTTTATTAGGATACAAAAAGTCCATCAGACTGCTCGAAACAGACTGTTTCCCCGACTGCTGGCTCACCAACATACTGCATGAAGACAATAAAAAAACTGATGCCATCATGCCCAACCATGTTGTTGTTTTCATTTACGCTTCCTTTTAAATTATTTTCCATTTATTGATATCAATGAATCTGTTTATTTCTACAACACGAAAATACATAAATAACCAATCACACCAAATGTTAATTATTTTCACTACATTAACATTGTCAATTTCGCTAACCCTTAACCAAAAATACTATAAACCTTTGTTATTTATACACTATAAAAAGTGGCACAGTTAGTGCTTTGATGTATTTAATTAACATTAGTTACAAATGATAACGTGACGTTAACTCGCTTAAGAATAACAATAAGTACATTAGCGTCATTTAATTCAAAAAATATAACACTAGCAGGTACCCCATGGATAGGTTCATCAGCATGAAGAAAATGGCAATTCCTTTACTTTGTATTGCAGTATTGAGTGGTTGCAGCGGCGAAGAAGAGCAAGCAAAAAAAGATGAAAAATTTGCTATTCCGGTTGAAACAGCACTGGTCACCACAGGCAATGTATCCTCTTTTTACAGCACCACCGCCACACTTGAAGCACCTGAAGAGTCTCATGTGATGAGCCGCATTGCTGGGATAATCGAAAAGATTAACGTTGAAGAAGGCGATCGGGTTACCAAAGGGCAAATACTTGCGGTAATTGATGCCAAGCGTCAACGTTATGATTTCAATCGTTCAGAAGCCGAAGTGCAGATTATTCAGCAAGAGTTAAATCGTTTAAATAAAATGAACAACAAAGAGTTTATTAGCCAGGATCAAATGGCCAAGCTCGAGTTCAACCTACAAGCTGCTAAAGCACAGCGCGACTTAGCAGAGCTACAAGTTAAAGAAAGCCAAATCACCTCACCCATTAATGGTGTCGTTGCTTCACGCTATGTTAAAACAGGCAATATGGCAAAAGAGTTCCAAGAGTTATTTTATGTTGTTAATCAAGACCAACTTCACGGCATATTACACTTACCAGAACAACAACTTGCTAGTTTACGGGTTGGTCAACAAGCCAGTATTATTCAACAACACCAAGGTACAGCGGCCAATATTATCGATGCAAAAGTGCTGCGCATTAGTCCGATAGTGGATGCTCAAAGCGGTACGTTTAAAGTGACGTTAGCCGTGCCAAATCAAGATGCAACATTAAAAGCGGGTATGTTTACTCGGGTTGAACTTAAATACGACACCCACCTTGATGTACTTACCGTGCCTTATAACGCATTAATCAACCAAGACAACACTCAAGCTTTGTATGTGATAAAAGACACCAAGGCACAACGACGTGAAGTCACCTTGGGATATCGTGAAAATAACACGGTTGAAATTTTATCGGGTGTTGAAGATGGCGAACAAATTGTCATCAGGGGCCAACAAAACCTCAAAGATCAATCATTAGTGGAAATTATTACCCCACTTAGCTTCGCAGCTATTCGATAACGGAGCGGGATAATGTCAATAATTAACACTTCGGTTAAACGCCCCGTCACTGTATGGATGTTCATGTTAGCTGTGATGCTTTTTGGCATGGTAGGGTTTTCTCGCCTCGCGGTAAAACTGTTACCCGATTTAAGCTATCCCAGCGTGACCATACGCACAGCCTATGACGGTGCCGCTCCGGTTGAAATTGAGCAGCTGGTATCAAAACCAATTGAAGAAGCTGTTGGGGTGGTAAAAGGACTGCGGAAAATAAGTTCAATTTCACGTTCTGGCATGTCTGATGTTGTGCTCGAGTTTGAATGGGGCACAAATATGGACATGGCTAGCCTTGAAGTGCGTGAAAAAATCGACACTATCGAGCTGCCCTTAGACATTAATAAACCATTATTACTGCGTTTTAACCCCAATCTTGATCCCATCATGCGCTTAGCTTTTTCTGTACCCAATGCCGATGCGGAACAATTAAAGCAAATGCGAACCTTTGCAGATGAGGAGTTAAAACGACGTTTAGAAGCCTTATCCGGTGTTGCCGCCGTAAGGCTATCAGGCGGGTTAGAGCAAGAAGTTCATATTGAATTAAATCAACAAAAACTAAGCCAATTGAACCTTAATGCCGACCAGGTTAAGCGCCGTATAAATGAAGAAAATATCAACCTTTCAGCAGGTAAAGTGATTCAGGGTGATAAAGAATACTTGGTCAGAACCTTAAATCAATTCAATTCATTAGATGAATTAGGTCAAGTGATTATCTACCGCGATGGCCAAACGTTAGTCAGATTATCTGATATTGCGGTGATTAGTGATGCCTACAAAGAACGCAGTGATATTACTCGCATCGGCGAAGTAGAATCGATTGAATTAGCCATATACAAAGAAGGTGACGCCAATACCGTTGCTGTTGCACAAAAGCTACGATCTGAACTTGAAAAAATCAATCAAGCTAATGAACACAATAAGTTAAAAGTAATTTACGACCAATCTGAGTTTATTGAAAGCGCAGTCAATGAAGTGACATCGGCAGCGTTATTTGGCAGCTTACTGGCGATGCTGGTAATTTACCTGTTTTTACGGGACATTATTGCCACATTAATTATTTCTATCTCGATTCCCTTTTCGGTTATTGCTACCTTTAACATGATGTACTTTGCCGATATCAGCTTAAACATTATGTCGTTAGGTGGTATTGCGTTAGCAATTGGTTTATTGGTCGACAATGCAATTGTGGTATTAGAAAACATAGACCGTTATAAATCTCAAGGCATGAGTAAAGTTGAAGCTGCCGTCACAGGATGTAAAGAAGTCTCAGGCGCCATTTTTGCATCAACACTCACCACTCTAGCTGTATTTGTCCCTTTAGTGTTTGTCGACGGCATTGCAGGAGCCTTATTTGCCGACCAAGCGCTCACGGTCACGTTCGCCCTACTCGCCTCATTATTTGTTGCCTTAACAGCCATTCCCATGTTGGCATCACGACAAGGCTTCACCAGCCTGCCGCAACCTATTGAAGTAGCCCAAAAACCGAAACCCACTAGCCGAAAAGGCAAAGTGGCCTACTACTTACTGGCTGTGCTGAGCTTTCCATTTAAACTCTTGTTTAGCTATTTGCCTTCAGGATTATTAACCGCAATTATTGTCATTAGCCGTTTTGTAAGTAGTGTATTTGGGCTATTACTCAAACCCATCTGTGCTGGTTTTAACTACTTATATCGCATCGTCGAATCAATCTATTTCCGGGTGTTACATCACGCTCTACGCTATCAAGTATTGACCATTGTGTTAGCACTTTTGGTAACCCTAGCGTCAAGCAGTTTACTGCCTAAGTTAGGTGTCGAGTTAATCCCGCCGATGAATCAAGGTGAGTTTTATGTCGAAGTATTATTACCGCCAGGCACCGAAGTCAGTGAAACTGATGCTGTATTACAACAACTAGCGCTGTCGATTAAAGACCGTGAAGATGTGAAACACGCCTATAGTCAGGCCGGTAGCGGTGGGTTAATGACATCGGATACAGCAAGAGGTGGTGAAAACTGGGGCCGATTACAAGTGGTACTCGCAGACCCTTTAGCCTTTAATGCGGTTAGTCAGGTATTGCGTAACACAGCAAAAAATATTCCTGAACTAGAAGCGCAAATTGAACACCCTGAATTATTCAGTTTTAAAACCCCGCTTGAAATTGAGCTATCGGGTTATGATTTAGCTCAACTCAAACAAAGTGCAGACCAACTGGTTAAAGCCTTGTCTGATTCTGACCGCTTTAGTGACATCAATACTACCTTGCGCGATGGCCAACCAGAGATCAGTATTCGCTTTGACCATGCCCGTTTAGCCTCGCTGGGAATGGACGCTCCGACAGTCGCTAACCGCATAGCCCAACGTGTCGGTGGCACTATTGCCAGCCAGTTTACGGTACGCGATCGTAAAGTGGATATTTTGGTGCGCAGTGAATTAAGCGAACGCGATCAAATCAGCGACATTGAATCGTTAATTATTAATCCCAATAGTGCCCAACCAATTCCATTAAGTGCTATTGCCACAATCGATTTGCAAATTGGCCCTTCAGCAATTAATCGTATCAGTCAACAACGAGTCGCTATTGTGTCGTCTAATTTGGCTTACGGTGACTTAAGCGAAGCGGTCATTGAAGCCCAGCAGATATTGGCTAAACAGCAGCTACCAAGTTCGATTCAGGCCAGATTTGGCGGCCAAAATGAAGAAATGGAGCACTCATTTGACTCATTGAAAATAGCCCTCGTTTTGGCTATCTTCCTAGTGTATTTAGTGATGGCAAGCCAATTTGAATCATTGTTGCATCCACTGCTAATCTTAATCGCTGTTCCAATGGCCGTTGCCGGCAGTATTGTGGGTTTATTCATTACCGGGACCCATTTGAGTGTAGTGGTATTTATTGGCTTAATTATGCTAGCAGGTATTGTGGTCAACAATGCGATTGTATTGGTTGACCGTATTAATCAATTGCGCCAAGAAGGTATTGATAAACTGACCGCGATTAATGATGCCGCGCAATCTCGTTTACGTCCTATCATGATGACAACCCTAACCACTACCTTAGGTTTATTACCAATGGCAATAGGCATTGGCGATGGCAGTGAAGTTCGTGCGCCAATGGCTATTACAGTCATTTTCGGATTAAGCATGTCAACCTTGCTTACATTGTTAGTTATTCCCGCTTTATATGCGCTATTTGACCGTAAACAATATACCCAAAGCGACGTTGAGTTTAATACAGCGGAGACGCCAGCATGAACATCACTCAACTGGCGATAAAGCGCCCCGTCACCACCTGCATGTTTTTCTTGGCCATTATGTTGTTTGGCATGGCGGCCAGTAGAATGCTGCCATTAGAAATGTTTCCAGGAATTGATATTCCACAAATTGTGGTGCAAGTTCCGTACAAAGGCTCCAGCCCTGCAGAAGTTGAACGCGACATCACTAAAGTGCTGGAAGAGTCACTTGCTACCATGAGCGGCATAGAAGAGGTGCGATCAGATTCAACCCAAGACGGGGCGTTTATTCAGCTCAACATGAAATGGGGTGAAGATGTTGCCACCAAAAGCCTAGAAGCGCGCGAGAAAATTGACTCGGTAAGGCATTTATTACCAAAAGATGTTGAGCGCGTCATGATCCAACAGTTCTCAACCGCCGATATGCCGGTGTTAACCATTCGCATATCAAGCGAGCGCGAACTCTCTAATGCATTTGATTTGTTAGACAAACAGCTTCGTAAGCCACTTGAACGCGTTGATGGCGTATCAAAAGTCACCCTTTATGGTGTTGAACAAAAACAGATTGAAATCCGACTTGATGCCGATAAATTAGTCGCATCAAGCCTTAATAGTCTCGATTTACGATCGCGTTTACTGGCAGAAAACTTTGTCATCAGTGCGGGTACCCTAAGAGAAAATTCACGGGTGTATCAAGTCTCACCAAAAGGTGAATTTACCAGCCTTGATGATATCAATAATCTGGTGATTGTGCCGGGTATCCGCTTGCAAGATATTGCGATGGTAAGCTATGCCCTGCCCGAGAAAATTGAAGGCCGACATTTAGATCAAAAATATGCGGTGGGTATTGATGTATTTAAGGAATCTGGTGCCAATTTAGTAGAGGTGTCTGATCGTGTGCTAAGCGTTATCGAACAGGTTAAGCAAGATCAGCAATTTAATGGCATCAAACTGTTTATCATGGAAGACCAAGCCTATGGGGTTAAGTCCTCACTCAAAGACTTATTACTGTCTGGCTTAATGGGTGCGGTACTGTCATTTGGGGTGCTGTTTCTGTTTTTGCGTAACCTTAAAATGACCTTAGTGGTTATCTCATCGGTACCGATTTCATTATGTATGACATTGGCTGGTATGTATTTTTTAGGCTACAGCTTAAATATTTTATCGATGATGGGATTGTTATTAGCCGTCGGCATGTTGATTGATAATGCGGTGGTGGTCACCGAAAGCGTGCTACAAGAGAAACAAGCTGGGCACATTGACGACACTTGTCAGATAAAAGCCAACCAACAAGCCGTGTTAACTGGCGTTGAAAAAGTCTCTTTGGCGGTTTTAGCAGGTACATTAACCACCGCCATTGTATTTTTACCGAATATTTTTGGCGTAAAAGTGCAACTGACCATCTTTTTAGAACATGTTGCTGTGGCCATTTGTATCTCGCTAGCGGCTTCATTATTGGTAGCGAAAACATTAATCCCACTGATGCTCAACCACTTTCACTTTGAAGTGCAGGCCGCTAATGACAACAATCGCTTAGGGCGTTTTTATCAACGCAGCCTCACGTGGATATTAACCCGACCAAAACGTTCTGGTGTCATCGCAGTGGCATTGTTGGTATCAACAGCATTGCCATTAAGCATGGTGCAACAAGATCAGGGAGATGGTGAAGGTAATGACCGTTTATACATTAATTACCAACTAGAAGGTCGCCATAATCTAGCGGTGACCGAAGCCATGATTAATAGCATGGAAACGTATTTATACAGCAATAAAGACACGTTTTATATTGATGCGGTTTACAGTTACTACGCCCCGCAAGATGCACAATCAACCATTTTATTACAAAAAGACATCCCAATAGACATTGGTGAGTTAAAGAAAATGATCCGCGAAGGATTTCCTAAATTTTCGATTGCTACGCCACAATTTGGTTGGGGCAATGAAAATAACGGCATTCGTGTAACCTTAACGGGACGCTCAACAACCGAACTAATCCGCATCAGTGAACAAGTGATGCCATTGCTCGACAATATAGAGGGCTTAGTCGATGTGCGCTCGGAAGTGAATGGCGCCCAACAAGAAGTGGTGGTGGTGATCAACCGAGAAATGGCTGCCCGTCTGGATTTAACCTTAAGCGATATAGCATCGAACATTGCCATTGCCTTAAGAGGGTCGCAGTTACGTTCGTTTCGCCATGATCCTAGCGGCGAACTACGTATCGAACTGGCCTATGACAAAAGCTGGCAGAACTCTTTAGAAAAACTTAAGCAACTGCCGATCATTCGCCAAGGTGACCGAGTTTATACCCTGGACAGTTTAGCTGAAGCAACCGTAGTTCCTCGATTTGATACTATTCGTCATTTTAATCGCCAAACGGCTTTATCCATTGGTGCAAATCTTGAAGATCTCACAACCGAAGAAGCGCAAACCAAAATTACTCAGGTGATGGACTCAGTGAACTTCCCCTACGGGTACGGCTACTCGTTACGCGGTGGTTTTGAACGCCAAGATGAAGACCAGTCCATCATGGCGGTAAATATGATCTTGGCTATCGCAATGATTTATATCGTCATGGCGGCGTTATTTGAATCACTGCTGCTACCGACAGCTATTATCACTTCGATTATGTTCTCAATTACTGGCGTGTTCTGGGCATTGTGGCTCACAGGTACACCAATGTCGGTAATGTCGATGATTGGCATACTTATTTTGATGGGCATTGTGGTTAATAACGGTATTGTACTGGTAGACCAAATTAATCAGATGACACCCGATTTGGATAAGCTAAGTGATACCATCATTAACGTGTGTATTACTCGTTTACGTCCGGTATTAATGACGGTTGCAACCACAGTGCTGGGATTAGTGCCATTAGCAATGGGAGATACTCAGATAGGCGGTGGTGGACCGCCGTATTCGCCAATGGCCATTGCCATTATTGGTGGGTTAACCTTTTCAACCGTCACCAGTTTGTATTTGGTACCATTATGCTACCAAGCACTATATCTAGTACGACATAAAGCCGCAATTAGACTAGGGCTAGCCAATGCATTTGCTCAAAAACTGCTGCCTTGGACCAAATAGTCCTACACTTCAGTTCTGCTGGTGCATCGTTACTGTTTACAGTAGTCAATGTTTGCTATGGTCAATGTTTGCTACGGTCAATGCTTAATAAGCTACATTGGAGAAGCGTGATTTTATTTAATCAGATGCTAATTCACTGGATGTTGTTGCACGATAAGTGATCAACTTGTTACGCTAGGCAGTATTAATAACAATAAAATAATTGCTATTACAGCAATGAGGGATCGTCATGAAACTAACATTTCAACGTCACATCATCGGACTCAGTGCAGTAGCGATGCTTGCATTAGCTCAAACGTCAGCCATTGCTGATGATAAGTTCAGTGATGTGGTCATTAAATCCAACAAACTAGACAATAATACTTACATGTTTATCGGGGCCGGAGGCAATATTGCGGTTTCTGCTGGAGATGACGGCATATTAATTGTTGATGATCAATTTGCACCTTTAGCCGATAAAATTACCGCCGCACTTAATGATATTCAACCTGGCTTGCCTAAATACATCGTTAATACTCATTACCATGGTGACCATACGGGTGGAAACGCCCACTTTGGTGAAACAGGCTCTATCTTAGCTCATCATAATGTTCTCGAACGTCTCAAAGCGGATAGCAGTACTCCTGCGTCAGCATTGCCCGTTATCACTTATGAAGACAATATCTCAATTCATTTTAATCAAGATACTTTAGAGGTTATTCACCTAGGTCCAGGCCATACCGATGGTGACAGTGTCGTCATGTGGCAAAAAGCCAATATTATTCACATGGGCGATTTATACTTTAAAGACCGCTTTCCGTACATTGATTTAGCGGCGGGAGGCTCTGTAACAGGCTATCGTGAAAACGTCAGTTTGATCCTCGATCGTTTAGACAATAAAACTAAGGTAATACCCGGTCATGGCGAGTTAGCCGATAAAAATGCACTGCTAAAATTCAAGCATATGCTTGATGACAGTATTAATTGGATGCGTGGTGAAATTGAAATGGGCCATGATTTAGCCACCATCAAAAAACAGGGCGTTCCAGCAAAATATGCTAATTGGGCTTGGGAATTTATCTCGGCAGATAAATGGATTGAAACTTTATATCAAGACCTAGCCGCAAAATCTTAACTAGATAATCCATTTCGGTATATCAATCAAGATCACTACCGGTCTACATACAAAAGCTTGCTGTCTAGGCAAGCTTTTTGTATAAAATACCAACGTAGTTAAAGGTATTACAGCCACTATGCCAGTGTTAAAGGCGCTTGCCTGAAATGCCACAACACCCAATACACTGGCTTCAAATCTTTTCCACCAATATCTCGAAAAGGTCTCGCGAAATAATATAACCATTGCCAGGAAGCTAAAAATTGCTTGGCTTTTTGCCATATTGCTTCACCACCCGCTAAACGATAACAAGCAATAGCTTGATTAATCACATTATTATTGGGTCCAATATAGCGATATAAGCTATGGATAAACACCAACACGTCTCGAATTTGTTGTGAGACAACTGATTTATGCTGTTGATTCGCCTCAAAATCGATAAATTTAACCTCACCGGCTTGCCAGCTAATGTCACGTAAGGCTGGACGACCATGAGCAAGCTGCATAGAGTGTAGTTTCGCTAATGCTACGCTGACATCATTTAAAATGGGTTGCCATAAGGTTTGGCTTGTACGCTCGAGCAGATGATTAATGGTACTTCCAGCGTCTTCGACAACCATGTAACCGTCACCAAAATCGACAACCGCAGGCACTGGTGCACCTAAATGACTTAGCGTATTTAATACACCAATTTCTTTATGCAATGCAGCTGTGGAGTTTTGCTTTAATAAACGCATCGCCCCTGCAAGATGCTCTACTTGCTTCAACCAATATCGCTTACCTTGGTATTCGAAAGGCACTACACGTTCGCCACGGTGTTCACGATAAACCTTAGCCACATGTTGTTGAAAACCATCATTCTCAGTCATAAAACAACCTAGTCATCGACTCACTATTACTGATGACTAAATTATCTTACTAACGTTTATAGAACTCAATTAAATCAATGATTTTTAGTGCTTTTTGATAGAATATTAGCTTTATATAAAAACTTCATACATAGCTTGTATACAAACTAAAAACACAAACGATACATTTGGTTACCATTGATATTAATCAGTATAAATATCCGATCAATTCATCATTAAATAGAACACATGATTAATGACTAAGGTAAAAATGATTAGATAAACGGAGCTAAGAGCAAACTGTTGATAGCTGAATAAGAAAAATGTTGCAGCTCAATATAATGGCTTTCCTGAAACAAAAAAAGCGCCCTTTTGGGCGCTTAATCATTCAATCATTTTTCACATCATCGAACCGTTATTCAGTCACTATCGCTGTAGCACGATTTTCTAACAATACCGGAATACCTTCGGTAATTGGATACGCTAATTTATCAAACTTGCAGATCAGTTGTTGCGACTCTTTGTCGTAATCTAGCTTGCCTTTACATACTGGGCAGGCCACAATTTCGAGTAATTTTTTATCAAATGCCATGAGACAATCCTTTTTTAGTTTGAGCCACTTGCTGTAATTGGCTCAACAATGCGTGATCAAATTCTGAGTTAAGCTTCGCATTTACAGGTAAATACCACCAGTTTGATTGTGCAAAATCGCGACATTTAACCGCATCTTTTTCAGTCATTAATAATGAATGCTGTACGGATAAGTCACTTAATTGCTTTTGGTCAAAAGCTTGGTGATCTGCGAACTCAACTGTTTGTACTACTTTATAGCCTAACTGGCTAATACTATTAAAAAAACGTTGCGGGTTACCAATACCCGCCATCGCAACGACACTGTGTTGCTGATTAAACTTATCGTCTAGGTTATTGTCAACCTGACAAAGCGGCGCGGGCTCTAGTGCCATCAGCACTTCACCGGTTTGAGCTGGTCCGCCATTATTTATCACAAAATCAACTGAATTTAACCGCCACAAACCTTCACGTAAAGGGCCTGCGGGTAACAAGCAGTGATTGCCATAACGACGCTCACCATCCACTAAAGCAATTTCGATATCACGGCCTAAGGCATAATGCTGTAAGCCATCATCACTAATAATCACATCAACATCAAAGTCTGCTAATAATGTATGCGCTGCGCTCACTCTCTTGGCACCGACAACCATAGGTACTTGAGTACGAGCCACTATCATTGCAGGCTCATCCCCTACATCATTGGCTTTTGCATTAGGATTGACAGCAACAACACCATCGATATTAACTCCATAGCCTCGGCTTATCACACCTGGCTTGTAACCATGTTGGCGTAACAGTTCAATTAAATAAATTACTGTTGGAGTTTTACCACTGCCTCCCGCGGTGATATTACCCACCACTATTACGGGGACAGGTAATACTTGCGCTTGTTTTAGCCCACAACTAAACAGTAACCGCCTAATAGTGGATATTAACCAAAATACCCCAGATAACGGTAGTAATAACCATTTAGCTTGATGACCTTGATACCAAATGCGATGAATAAGCTGTTGCATCACAACCACCTAATCATTATTGACTGAACTGCATCTGGTAAAGATTAGCGTAAATACCTGCTTGGGCAATTAACTCACTGTGATTACCGCGTTCAACAATTTTCCCTTGATCGATAACCAAAATTTCATCAGCGCTTTCTATGGTTGATAAGCGATGGGCAATCACAATAGAGGTGCGATTATGACGAAGATTATCGAGGCCTTTTTGAATCGCTTTTTCCGACTCAGTATCCAATGCCGATGTTGCTTCATCTAAAATTAACACTGGCGCATCACGTAACATGGCGCGAGCAATGGCAATACGTTGGCGCTGGCCGCCTGAAAGCAACACACCATTTTCGCCGACTTGGGTATCAAGACCTTCAGGTAAAGTATCAATAAATTCCATGGCATAGGCTAATTCTGCTGCATGCACAATTTGTTCGCGAGTCACTTCACCTGGATAAGCATAAGCAATGTTATTGGCGATAGTGTCGTTAAACAAGGTAACTTGTTGCGACACTAGAGCGACTTGATTACGCAGTGATTTTAGTTGGTAATCATAAATACTGGTGTCATCAAGACGGATATCACCAGTTGATAAATTACCATAAAAGCGAGTAATCAAACTGGCAATGGTCGATTTACCAGAGCCTGAACGGCCTACTAATGCAACCGTTTTACCCGGCTTAACTTCAAAATTAATCCCATTAAGTGCTGACTTTTCTTGGCCAGGATATGCAAATGTCACATTATCAAAGGTCAACTTACCTTCAACTCTATCGATACTAAATGCGCCATTATCAGGTTCTGGTGGGGTGTCTAATAATTCAAATACTGTGGTACAAGCGGCAATACCACGCTGAAATTCCGCATTGACACGGGTTAAGTTTTTAATCGGTTGTAGCATGGCTAACATGGCGCCTAAAATAGCAGCAAAAGTACCAGCGGTTAAATCCGTTCTCATGCTATCCCAAGTAGCGGCATACAACACAAACGCCAATGCGAATGAACCAATCACCATAATGAGCGGCTGGCTGATTGACTGCGCAACCGCAAGTTTCATGTTTTGGTAGCGGTTACGATCGTTAACTTGGAAAAAGCGTTCAACCTCAGTTTTTTGTCCACCAAACACTAATACGTTTTTATGGCCCTTAATCATCTGCTCTGTGGTTGCGGTTACGCCGCCCATTGCAGATTGAATTTGCTTAGAAACCTTGCGAAAGCGTTTGCTGACAACACTGATAACCACGCCCATGATGGGGCCTATCACCAAAATGCATAACGACAATTTCCACGAATAGTAGAACATAATGCCTAACATACCGATGGCCGTCATGCTGTCTCGGACGATTGAAATTAACGCACTGCCTGATGCTCGAGCAATTTGTTCGGTATCAAACGTAACGCGCGAAATCAAATTACCGCTATTTTCACGGTCAATATAACTCACAGGTAAACGTAGGTAATGCTCAAACACTTGTTGACGCATATCCATAATGAGCTGAGCACTCATGTATGACACACAATAGGTCGACACAAAGTTAGCCACACCACGTAAACTAAACATTAAAATAACCGCTATTGGGGCCATTAACATAATGTCTTTATTAGCGTTAAAGCCACCGTGCGTTGGTAAGTCGACACCGGCGACTATCGCTGGAGTTTGACTAAAGCCTTCATCAATAAACGGCTTAATAAATGCGATAAACGCTGCATCGACAGCGCCATAAGTAATAAGACCTAGAACAGCCATAATAAACATGGCTTTCATCGGTACGACATAGGCCATCAAACGTTTGAAAACGACCCACATTTCATTTTTAGGTGATGCTGACATTGAATCCAATACTTAACTAGCAAACATGAATAACATTCTACTCTGCTTTAAGTGACTCACCAAATCTAAACAAACGGTTATACCAAAATGGGGCAATTTGCTGACGATAAGTGGTCACTTTGTATCCTTCATCAGTGAAGTTGATGCTTATTTGGCCGACATGGCCAGTTTGTAATATTTTACTGCCTTGTTGTTGATACCGCGCCACAATATCCGGTTTAGGAAAACCATATTGATTAGAGAAACCTGCGGTAAAAATAGCTAATTGGGGGTTAACACTATCAATAAAGGCTTGGGTAGATGAGGTTCGACTACCGTGGTGCGGAACGAATAAAATATCGGCTTGAATATCTGCATTTACCGCCAAAAGTGCTTGCTCTCGTGGAGCTTCAATGTCTCCGGTTAACAACACCGTTGACTGACCGTCAAACAATTTGACCACGCAGGAACGGTTATTATCATTACTATTGGCGCTTAAAATATTTGGGATAAAAC
This sequence comes from Shewanella sp. AC34-MNA-CIBAN-0136, assembly GCF_040309945.1. NCBI lineage: Bacteria > Pseudomonadati > Pseudomonadota > Gammaproteobacteria > Alteromonadales > Shewanellaceae > Shewanella > Shewanella sp. AC34-MNA-CIBAN-0136. The sequence continues at coordinate 204,285 of NZ_JBEOPJ010000005.1, forward strand.
TCAATTGTACACCGCGCCACAATAATTCACCGTCACAAGTTTGCACGCTATGTGATGATTCAGTTAACGCTGATGCTGAAAAATCAGCAATTAATGTCGCCTGCGGAAATTGTTCGACTAATACGTTTAATCCACCAGCATGATCATTATCGTCATGACTCACGACAATATAATCAATATAACGAATCCCCTTACTGGCCAAAAAAGGCAATATCGCACGTTGAGCATAACTGAATTCGCCATAAGCAGCGCCAGTGTCGTAAATAACCCCGTGCTGCCCTTGCTGTAAAACCACAGCCATTCCTTGAGCCACATCGATGGCATGAAGCTGCCATGGTGTTGAACCTAACGAAGACGCTGGCGATAACAATATCTCATGGGTCACTAACTTGTTCATGATGACTGGCAGCATAAGCACTGACACTATAACGCGATAACCCCACTTGCGCTGACTCGGCACATAACCGCGTAACATCAACAATATCAGCGCCAAAACAAAAAAGACTCCCGCAGCTAACTCTTGTTCGGTTAACACCAGTTGTTTTAACGGCAAGCGATCACTCAACTGTAATAACCACGCAAAGGGCTCCAAACTAAAATTAGCCCACTGAAATATCATTACGCTTAGGCTTTGCAATGAAACAATATCAATCGCTAACAACCATAGGATGCACAACGCCAGTAACCAAATGCAGAAACTCAGCATGGTTAATGGAATAACCACCAAACTAAACCAAGGTACCAGCAGCATATTCAACCAGATACTATGAGGTGCAATGCCACCAAATAATATCCCTTGCAAAACACCGAGTAACAGCGCTAAACGCCATTGAATAGACCACAATATAATAAGTCCATGTAAAATTTTATCCTTAAGCTGTATAGCTTTTTGAATACATTTGTCCCTCAAAGTGAACTTAGAAACTTCAATGTCTGGGTTAACAAGAGCAGTGCCTAAGCTAGAACGTTGATCTACCGAATCAGGTTTCACCGACAATAAAATAATCACCAATGCACCAAAAGATAACCACAACCCAGCACCTAGTGACGCAAAAGGATCGACCAACAATACAAAAAATAATGCATATACAAGTCGATCCCAATGATGACTAAATTGTTTAATAAAGCTGAATATCATCAATAAAAATAGCATCAGCAATGCGCGTTGAGTGGCAATAGCAAACCCAGATAAGTAGCCATAACCTAAGGTAAATGCTGCCGCAAATACCATTGCCAGTTGGATTTTGGCCAAATGCTGCCAAGAGAAAACATAACGACTTACCCCAATCAAAATGCCATAGAATAAACCGAAAACCACCGCCAGATGTAAACCTGAAATCGCGACTAAATGCCCTGCCCCTGTCTGCCGCAACTGCTGCCAACGTTCAGAGGTTAACGCGCTTTTATCACCAAAAATCAACGCTTGTAAAATATCGCCCTGAGAAAAGTGTGCCAATAAAGGCGATAATGTTTCCATGATCTGTTGACGCATCGATCCACTGTGATTAAGCAACTCAGCTTGCTTAACACGACCTTTGGCGACAATATGTTTACTAATAAAGTATTTTTGCTGGTTAAAACCACCTTGATTTTGGATACTCGAAATCCCTTTAACCTTTGCACTAAATTGCCATATTTGGCCAACAACAATTTTATCTGGCTTTTGCCATGTTAATCGGTAATATCGCTGCACATTATTAAGCGACAACGTCTCTAAAAAAGCGTCTTGATAAGGTTTTTCCATGACGCGCACATCAAAACTAATCCAGTCGCTGTTTTGGCTAACTAGTGATACTATCTGCGCCTTAAACTCGATTTGTTGCGACTTTTCAGCATATTGATGCATATATAGACAATGAAACAACAGGCTCAGCCAAATGACGGCGAATAAACAGCCAGCCATAAGCGGCCCTTTGCGAAGGCAAAGAAGCATAGCCAAGAATAGAATGGGCAAACACCATATTGGTGCCAGCGAAGGCCATAACATCGCTGATAAAGAACAGGCGCAAAAGCCATAGATAAATCGATTCATAATGAATTAGTTAAGACATTAATCGACAAATATGCCAAAAAAATTAATACAAAGATTTATGCCAAAACCAGAAACACTTCGTGAACATAAGTATTTACGGATGTTTGGCACACTATTGCACAAACCTAATTTATGGGTATTAAATCGCAAATCAGCGCCAGGAGCCTTTGCTGTTGGGCTATTTGTGGCTTGGATCCCCATGCCATTTCAAATGGTCGTTGCTGCTGGATTTGCCATTATATTTAACGTCAACCTTCCGGTTGCTGTGGCGCTGGTATGGATAACAAATCCACTGACGATGCCTATAATGTTTTATGGTGCCTACTTGTTAGGCGCTAAAATCCTAGGCCATAAAGCACAAGCATTTCAGTTTGAAGCCAGCTGGGCTTGGATTGAAGCATCAGTATCAACCATCGGCCCACCCTTTCTCGTTGGTTGCTTAGCTCTTGGCATAATCAGTGCGCTAGTTGGGTTTATTGTCATTAAAAGTATGTGGCGCTATTCAGTTTTGTTTAAATGGCAAAAGCGTAAAGGTTAGAAAGTCTTCGATTGATTGGCTACTTTACCCATGTACTCGTATTAAGGTCGCTGTAGCGGCCTTTTCTATGGGCTAAAGGTGTTGATTTAAATTTTGCGCCATCTTCTTTGCTAAACGCGTAAAATCCGTAATTTCTTGGTCTGTTAATCCACTTTTCATTAACTCATTCACACGTAATTCTGCAATAGACAATTTCATAACAACCTTAACTCCCGCAGGGCTTAAACCTAAAAAATAGCTGCGTTTATCGTTAGGATTGTTTGACTTTTCAGCATACTTCAGATTAATTAACTCTTTGATCAACCGCGCCAGTTGCGCCTTATCAATCAATGTTTTCTGCACAATATCATTTGCTGTTACTTTTTTATCTTGATTAGCAATAATTTTTAATACCCGCAAATGTAACGGCGTTAACCCAAATTCAGCACTATCAATAGCATGACGCAATGAACGCTTTACACTGTGTAATAAATTAAACAGCGGCTCTTTTATATTTTCAGACATAAGACATCCTCAAATTCATTTTAATACCCCATAAACAACATCAAATTCAATTATAACAAACAGCAACTAGTTGACTTTATCAACAACTATCGATATAGTTGATATTATCTACTAACGACAAGGGTAATGCAATTATCAGTTACAGCAAACGAATAATTACTCCCAACGTTTTGCTAACCCATACGACAGGCCAGTTAATATGAATAATCCACCAGCCAAAAAATCACCAGCCAGATTAACTTTTATCAGTGACATCATTGAAATCAGCCCTTATTTACGAAGAGTGGTGTTGAGTGGTGAGCAACTGGCCAATTTCCCTGTCGATCAACAAGGGGCCTATGTAAAAGTATTAATCCCGCAACCCGGTGCAACAAGCGTAAATATGACATTAACCGGTCCTAATGCTGCGATTAAGCGCTCATATACCATCAGGGAGTTTGATCATGTGCTTGGCCAACTTAGCTTAGATTTTGTGATAAATAAGCACACGGGGCCAGCAACCGATTGGGCAAAATCAGCTAACGTTGGCGATACTGTGGCAATTGCAGGGCCAGGGCCATTAAAAATGAATCGATTTGATGTTAGTAACTACCTATTATTTGGGGATTCCACGTCTATCAATGCCGTTGATGCATTGATAAAGCGGATCCCCGCTACAGCTAAAGGGCATATCATTATGTTGGTGAATAGCCAGCAAGAGCAAACACTGCTCAGCCAGCACCCATTATTGAAAACCCATTGGTTAGTACTTAATGACGGTATCACTGCTGAACAACAGATAGCTTGGTTGTTAGATAAACTTGAACAGTTTGGTGATTTACCGTCAGACACACACGTTTTTGTCGGCTTAGAAGCTACCCAAGTGAGATTAGTAAAGCAATACTTGCTTGAGCAACAACAATTACCATTAAGTGCAATCAGTGCTAAAGGGTACTGGAAGCGAAATACTGATGCTGACACCTTTGGTAAACAAAAACAGATGCAGCCGCTGTAGTGACTTTTGTTCAGTTAAGCAAAGCACTGATTAAGTGATGGGAAATAACAATCAAAATTTGACGATTTTCATTCAAACTTGTTATTTTTGAGACTGTAAATAATTTGGTTGAACAAGGCGCAGTATCTGATGACTTGCTGCGTCAAAAGTATATCCACTGCCAATAAATGCTACACAATTAGCCGGTAAAAGGACTGTTTTGACGCGGTAGATTACAAGCGGAGGCTCTTTAGACTGCGATAAGTCCACACCACCAAATGCAGTGTAAGTAATCCACTGATACTAAGAGCAAAGAAAAGTAATGCAATGGATTCTACGGTCTTAGGCGTGTCCGCATAGCAATACCACCAAAGTGGCCATGCAATTATGCTCAGTAGGGTTAATTGCCACATGCAACGTTTACAGCGGCCAATTTTTTGTCTAAAAACAGAGTCGGAACATTGGTTACAGGACATTACAATTTTCTTTATCATTTATGCTGAGGATATTGATTATCAAACTCGCTCGCCAACATGGCATATAGATACTCATCACCCCATGCACCTTTAAAAAACACATTGTTAATAAAATGGCCTTCACGACGAAACTGCAACTTTTCTAAAAGCGCTGCACTGGCTAGATTGAGGCAGTCAGTTTGAGCAATAACTCGATGGCGAGATAATTCCACAAACAAATATTGCAATAAACGCGTTAACGCTTGTGCTGCTATTCCCTGCCCTTGAAATGCAGGAGCGATCGTAAAACCGACTTCAACTTGGTTGTCATCAATAAAATGTACTGCCAGATCGCCCATTAACAACTCATGCTGATCACTAATGGCTAATTGATACCATTGCCCTGCTTTAGCAAAATCTTGGTAATGGGTCGAATTGAATAAGTTTAGCGCATCTTGATAGTGATAATCGGTCCAACTCTGATATCGCGCAACACTAGGATCCGCTCTATAGGCGGTAAATGCCGTTAAATCATTAAGACTAAATGGCCTGATGATTAAACTACCCAAGGTTAACGTAGGACACTTTAGTGAATCCAAACTAGCATTACTGTCCATATCAACCTCGTTCGTTTATAGAGTTTACCTGCCCGCTAATGCCGTGGCTGGCGCGATTTTAGTCGCTTTCCACGCAGGGTAAATAGTTGCAATAAGGCTCATGAATAGGCCCATAAACAATACAACTAATACATCTTGATAATGTAATTCAGAAGGAAGAAAATCAATAAAATAAATATCAGATGCTAGTAGTTGAATGCCTAACATCTGCTCAAGACTGCTGGCAATAGCACTTAAATTATACGCTAGAGTAACCCCTAATATGCCACCGATAGTACACCCCATCAGTCCATTTAAAGCACCTTGCAGAATAAATATCGTCATAATGGCACCACGATGAAGCCCCATAGTCATCAAAATCGCAATTTCAGAGGCTTTATCACGCACTGCCATAACAAGTGTCGACACAATATTAAAACACGCCACTGCAATAACCAGCGCTAACACCAAATACATCACTAAACGAACCAGCTGAATATCTTGGTATAAATGCCCTTGCGTGCGAGTCCAATCATTAATGTATAAATACTGCTCTTGGGCAAAACCTAAATCACGAGTAATGCTCGCCGCATTAAACACATTATTGACTTGAATTCGTACCCCAGAAACGGCAGAACCCAGCTCGAGTAAATCGGCTAAATAATCAAGCGACACATAAGCTTGAGTCGATTCAATTTCGCCACCTAGCTCGTACACGCCAGACACCACAAAGCGATGGCTTTGGGCCGACGTTAACTGACTGTTATTGGCATCTGGGGTATACATTGCCAAGGTGTCACCTACCTTCAAGCCCAACTTAGTTAATAAGCTGCGGCCAAGCACGATATGATTTTCATCACTGCTTAATGACTGCCATGCATCGACAGACATATAATCAGCAATGCTGGACACGTCAGATTCATGTTTAATATCAATACCGTTGACGATTAACCCTTGAAACCCGCCAGGTTTTTGCACTAACCCTTGCAAGCGCACAAAAGGGGCAACACCAGTAATTTGCGGCATATTTGAAGCACTTTTGGCTATATCTTGCCAATCGGCAATGGGTTGGTTAACCCCGACGAGTTCGCCGTGAGACACCACGCCTAATAACCGGTCTTGTAATTCTTTTTCAAAACCATTCATGGCAGATAACACCACAATCAGTACACCCACACCTAAAGCAATACCCGCAGTTGATGCAAATGAGATAAAGCCGATAAAGCCATTAGACTGCCTGGCACGGAAGAAACGCCAGCCAATTGTTAACGGTAACCACTTACTCATTCGGCTAGCCCTGCAGGAGATGAAGCAGCAACAACTTGCAAAATGCCGTCTTTCATTGTCAATTGACGATCCATCTTGGCTGCTAATTTATGATCATGAGTGACCACCACGAACGCCGTACCAAATTGCTGTGCTAACTCGCGGATCATCACATAAACGTTATCACCACTGCTGGCATCCAAATTACCTGTAGGCTCATCGGCTAATACTAACTTTGGTTTGTTGATGAGTGCTCTGGCAATCGCCACTCGTTGGCGCTCACCACCCGACAATTGTGCTGGGATATGCTGCAAACGATGACCTAACCCCACTCGTTCAAGTAAATTTTTGGCGTCAACCAAGGCTTGCGTTTTATCTCTACCTTGAATAAATGCTGGCATCGCCACGTTTTCAATCGCGGTAAACTCTGGCAATAAATGATGAAATTGATAGATAAAGCCCAAATCCTGATTACGTATTTGTGCCTGACGCGCACTAGACAATTGATATAAATCTTCGCCGTCTAATAACACGGTTCCAGACGTGGGCGTGTCTAAGGTTCCCATGATATGTAAAAGTGTACTTTTACCCGATCCAGAACTGCCTACAATGGCTAACTGCTCACCCTTATAAACGGTTAAATCAACACCCGATAATACCTGAGTGGTCACTTCACCGTCATGATAATGCTTACTGACGTGTTGAACTTGTAATAACGCTTGTTGTGTCTGGCTCATTATTCGTATCTCAAAGCGGTAGCAGGTTGAACCCTTGCGGCGGACAACGCTGGATAAAGAGTGGCAATTAAAGTAATCAATAACGTGCCTAAGATGATGAAACTCAATTGCGCTAATGACAATTCCACCGGTAGCGTCTGACCGACACCTAATATAGAAATACCAAGAGTGGTTAATATTTCGTTCAAGTTAAGGGTTAACGCAATGCCCGCAATTGCGCCAAGCATTAACCCCAGCATCGCATTAAGCGAGCCTTGCACAATAAAAATATTCATCACCGAAGTGGTCGTTAACCCTTGGGTTTTTAGCACCGCAACATCAGTTGTTTTATCCACCACCATCATCACCAATGCTGACACAATATTAAATGCCGCTACGGCAACAATTAAACTGAGCATGAGTGACATCATATTTTTCTCCATTTTTACGGCGGCAAATAAATGACCAAAATCTTGGCGCCAATCACGGGTTTTAATGTCGATATTTTGCTTAGCAAATCCAGCAACCACTTTGGGTGCTAACGCTGGCGCGGAAAATGGATCGTTCAAATATACCCGTAATTCATTAATGGTATTACTGTCTTGGCGCATCAATTTACGCGCATCATTATAATGCACATAGGCAACACTGGAATCGACTTGCGAGCCCATTTCAAATACACCAGCAACGGTAAATTTACGCTGACTCGGCACCGGGCCCATGGGTGAATAGACCACCCCGTCACCGCTTAACACTCTAACCTTATCACCCGCTTTAACGTCTAATTTGCGAGCTAGATCAGTGCCGAGCACAATTGAATACTTGCCAGCTTGTAACGTTGAAAAAGCATCTGAATAAGTATGAGCCGCAATGCTCGACAATGATTGCTCAAGCTCTGGGTAAACCCCATACATTTGTATCGCTTGAATGTTACTGCTCGATTGGATCATGGCTTGAGTGGTCGCACTAGGCACAATGCCACGAATATTTTGTAGTAAATATTTGTCCGCCAACAGGCTTTGGCTACTTTGTTGCCAATCCCTAAATCCCATATCACTGATCAGGGTCATTTGTGGCACAGCCCCTAAAATGCGATTTTTTAGCTGGCCTTCGAGTCCATTCATCACTGAACTGACCACTATCAATGCTGCAACACCTAAAAAAATACCCGATACCGCAAAGAAGGTAATAAAAGAGGCAAAAGCATTCGCTTTTCGGGCTCGCCAGTAACGGTAGCCAATAAAAAAAGAAAATCCTAAATTCATAAAAAAATACTAATCCTGTGCGCCTATTGGGGCGTATAAGTCAGACAATCAGGCAAAATGTGAATATGAAAACAACAAGCCAGCGTGTATGACTTGCTAAATCATTAAGTTGGGCACGATAATAGGGCTATTAGTGTGATAAATAAAGAGGCAAACCTTGATACCTGACAGCAATTCTTATTTTAGTGTGCCTCACCACTTTAATGTGTACTTAACTTCGTGGGATGCAAACCAAGCTTTACCCACAGATGATGAACTCCGCGACATGCAATCTGTTGGGTTAAAACTATTGACCGAAGTGAAAAGTCTTGAAGCAAATTGTTTACTGCAACTGCGCAATTTAGACAATGATGCTAAAGCCGTAGTGGATTTTTTAAAGCTACAATCGCGTAAAGTCGATTTAGTATTGCAACACGTGTTGGAAAAAGAAGTTCAAGATGGTGAGTTATTTAAAGGTGATCAATTTGGTGGCAGTGGAATTAGTATCCTTTCTTCACGTCCATTAGTTGTAAATGAATACGTTAAGACCCACATCTATTTGCATACAGAATTAGTGGCACTGCTGTGTCTGTGCCAAATACAAAGCTGCACCCCAATATCAACAGATGACGCCATCGAAACCGCATATTGGCGCTGTGAACTTGAATTTAGCCAAATACTTGAAGATGATATTGAGCAATTAGTTAAAGCAAGCTTGAATGTACAACAAAAAATGCTAAAAAAACGTAAACAGAATATCGATAAACAGCGTAGCTGAAGCCTCGCCTCATTCAATACGACTTGATCGCAAACGGAACTGACAAAGATTTCAATGAACCTATTTAGTGTACTCACGCCGCCGAGTGTAAAAAAAGGCCAACAAACGCAAACTTTGGCAACATTGGGTGGCGTGTCGCAAGCCATCACCCTCGCCAACTTAATCAATAACCATCCTGGCACCAGTATTATTGTCACTCACGATACGCCTAGTGCGTTATCGCTTGAGGTCGAACTGAGTTATTTATTAAACCACATCAATGTGAATGTATGTTTGTTCCCCGATCGTGAAACCTTGCCTTACGATAGCTTTTCGCCGCACCAAGACTTAATATCGCAGCGACTTGAAACCTTAGCCAATATTGGTCAAAGCCAGCACAATGTGGTCATCGTACCGGTAAATACCTTAATGGTTCGCCTACCTCCTAAATCATTTATGACTGCCAATGTCATGGTGCTTAATAAAGGCGACACATACAGTTTACAGCAAGCCAGACAACACCTTACTGATACCGGTTATCATATTGTCGATCAAGTATATGAACATGGTGAGTTTGCTATTCGTGGCTCTATTATCGATATTTTTCCTACCGGCTCAAAACAACCATTACGCATAGAATTGTTTGATGATGAAGTTGAATCGATACGTTTTTTTGATGTTGATACTCAGCGTTCAGGCATGGCTCGCGATGCGATTCGCATGCTGCCAGCCAAAGAATTTCCCACCGACAGCAATGCTATTGAAGGTTTTAGACAACGTTATCGTCGTCGCTTTGAAGTCATTTCAAAAGAGGCCGAATCAGTTTATCAACTCGTCAGCCGTAATTTAATGCCCGCAGGCATTGAAAACTACTTACCGTTATTTTTCGATGACACGTCCACATTGTTTGATTATTTGCCGCAAAACAGTCAACTCATCACCTTAGGCAATATTGAAAAAGCCAGCTTAGCGCACTTACATGAAGTCAATGTTCGCTACGAAGACCGACGTGTTGATCCACTAAGGCCGTTATTGGCGCCCAAAGAACTTTACTTGCTTAATGATGAATTATTCGCGGCATTTAAATCTTTTACTCGTACCCAATTATTACAGCAATATATTGCCACCGACACCAATAATGCCGGCGAGCCGCTAGCTGAAGTTGCACTTCCAACGCATACCCTCATCGCTAACGTTGAAACACTGCCCGACATCAATGCTAACCATAAACTCAAACAGCCACTCATTGCGTTACAAGAGTATTGTCAGCAGCATCCAAAATTAGTGTTTAGTGCCGAATCGGAAGGCCGCCGAGAAGCCCTGTTAGACTTGTTTGCCAAAATTGACATTAAACCCAAGCAGTTTGCTCATCTTAACGACTACCTCGCAGCCAAAGACAATATAGGCTTAATCGTGTCGCCTTTAGCGCGAGGTTGTGTGCTAACCGACACCGCAAAAGGTGCAGTAAGCATCATTTGTGAAACCGAACTGTTTGGTCAGCGTATTTCGCAGCAACGTCGCCGCGAAAAACAAAAACAAGTTAGCACCGATGTTTTAGTCAAAAACCTGGCTGAACTTAAAGTCGGTCAACCGATTGTCCACCTAGAGCACGGTGTTGCGTTATACCAAGGATTAGAAACGCTTGATACTGGCGGTTTGGTTGCAGAATATTTAAAACTGGAATATTCAGGTGGCGACAAGTTGTATGTGCCAGTGTCGTCACTGCACCTTATCAGTCGCTATAATGCCAGCGGCGATGGTAATACTCACCTCAATAAGTTAGGTAACGAAACCTGGGCTAAGGCCAAGAAAAAAGCCATCGAACGTATTCGTGATGTGGCCGCTGAGTTGTTGGATGTCTATGCCCGTCGTCAAGCTCGTCCTGGCGATGCTATGAGTATTGATGAAGAAGAATACGCCCAATTCAGTCAAGGTTTCCCCTTTGAAGAGACCGTCGACCAAGAAAGTGCCATTCACGCAGTACTTGAAGACATGCAAGCACCACGCGCAATGGATCGCTTAGTCTGTGGTGACGTAGGTTTTGGCAAAACAGAAGTGGCCATGCGAGCAGCATTTGTCGCCGTGAATGCCGGTAAACAAGTGGTGGTGTTAGTGCCGACTACCCTGCTTGCCCAGCAACACTACGAAAACTTTAAAGACCGTTTCGCTGATTGGCCTATCGTTATTGAAGTAATGTCACGCTTTAGAACCGCTAAAGAACAAAGCAGTGTTGTTGAACAACTGTCTGAAGGTAAAGTCGATATCGTTATCGGCACTCATAAATTACTGTCATCAGAAGCTAACTTCGACAACCTCGGATTATTAGTCATCGACGAAGAACACCGCTTTGGTGTGCGTCAAAAAGAAAAAATTAAAGCATTACGTGCCAATGTCGACATTTTAACCCTCACCGCCACACCGATTCCGCGGACATTGAACATGGCCATGTCGGGTATGCGAGATTTATCGATTATCGCCACCCCACCAGCTAAACGTTTGGCAGTAAAAACCTTTGTGCGTGAATATGACAAAGCCACGGCACGAGAAGCCATCTTGCGTGAAATTTTGCGTGGTGGCCAAGTGTATTATCTGCATAACAATGTTGAGACCATTGAAAAAACCGCGCAAAACATTCGCGATTTACTTCCAGAAGCTCGTGTTATCACAGCCCATGGGCAAATGCGTGAGCGCGATCTTGAAAAAGTCATGACCGACTTTTATCATCAGCGGTTTAACGTGTTGGTATGTACCACCATTATTGAAACGGGTATTGACGTACCCAGTGCTAATACCATCATTATCGACCGAGCTGACATGTTCGGTTTAGCACAGTTGCATCAGCTACGAGGTCGTGTTGGGCGATCGCATCACCAAGCTTATGCTTATATGATGACGCCTCATCCTAAACGTATGACCCCAGATGCCCGTAAACGTCTTGCAGCCATTGAAGCCCTAGAAGATCTTGGCGCAGGATTTTTACTCGCCACCCAAGATTTAGAAATTCGCGGTGCGGGTGAATTGCTCGGCGATGAACAAAGCGGCCATATCTCAAAAATTGGTTTTAGCTTATACATGGAAATGCTGGAATCAGCCGTAAAAGCCCTCAAAGAAGGGAAAGAGCCTTCTTTAGCCTATATGATGAGTGCCAAAGCAGAAATCGATTTACGCATTCCGGCGTTATTACCAGAAGATTACGTCAGTGATGTTAATATGCGCTTATCATTGTATAAACGTATCGCTAACTGCGAAACCGACACCATGCTCGATGAACTTAAAGTCGAATTTATTGACCGATTTGGTATGTTACCTGTGCCAACCCGAAATTTAATGGCGATTACTCTGTATAAACATCAAGCAACCGCGTTAGGTATTGTCAAAATAGAAATGCACGCCAAAGGTGGCAGTGTCGAATTTGGTCAAGAAAATCACGTCGATCCGATGTTTATTATTGGTTTGTTGCAAAACCAACCACAAATCTATCGAATGGACGGGCCAAATAAGTTAAAGTTCAACATTCCTGCTGAGACAAGCAAAGAGCGTCTTGAGTTAATCAACACCCTGCTTGAACAGTTCGCTAAACATCAAATTTTGGAGACAAATAGTGCTTCGTAAACTTGCGATTTCTATCGCCGCTATCACAGCGCTATCCCACAGCTTTTCAGCCCATGCAGAATCATGGTTTGAAGTTGAAGTGTTTGTATTTGAACGCCAACAGCCGTCTGTTGAAAAATGGCTCAATGCCACACCACCAAAGCTCAGTAAAGACACTGTGGATATCATTACGCCAGTGATCAGTACCGACATAACCGGGGTTGCCGTTGGCTTAAATGGCTGTACTTCAACCGACTGGACCAATGGCGCCAGTAACTGTAATGACCCAAAAGTCAGTAACAGTATCGCGGCCCATCCAAGCGAAGTTCCGTTTAATATCGGAGCCAACAAGCCACAAACCGCATATTTAGGTCAAGGCCCATTACTGCTGGCTCAAAGCCAAGGTAAGTTTAATGACTTAATTCGAACGATCAGTCGCGAACCTTATGTTAAAAGCCTAGTGCATTTAACCTGGCAACAAAATATGCAGTCGCGTAGACGCGCTAAACCAGTGCGTATATTTGGTGGTAAGGATTTTTCAAAGAGTTTTGAATATCATGGCTTAGCGGTCAAAAAAACAACTCAAACAGAAGCCATGCCAAGTACAGAATTTGGTGCCTTAGGTAACGCTTATGAAGCGCCAAAAATAGGTCCTGTATGGGAATTAGATGGCTCGATAAACATTTATCTCAGTCATTATCTGTATATTGAAAATAATCTGGCTTTGCGTAAACCGACTCAAAAAATGCTTGAATCAAGTCCTTTAGAGTTTAATGAATATGCCGCTCTAGAAATAGAAGGTAAAAAGCAACTAGCACCTTATTTAGAAAGCATCCCGCTTATCCAGAATCGTCGTGTGCGCAGTGGCGAGATCCACTACTTTGATCACCCGCAATTGGGTGTTGTGATGCAAATTCGAAAAATGTCTCAACCGACTAATGTTAAACCCATTGATTTAACCGAGCGTGCTACCACTAGCCAACCAGCACCTTATACTGGTTAACAGCTCGATAGCTTAAGACTAAAAAACCGGATCAATTGATCCGGTTTTTTTGCTTAATGGCCTGTTCATTTACTCGACAACCTCTGCCCGGGAGAATAAATACGCCCCCTTAACTCGAGCTGTGGTTATTGAGACAATTTACAATGATTGTGCAATACGAGTAATGTCCATCGTCAATTGCTGCGCAGCTTGCCAACGCGATTGTTGCTCAAGCGCCTGCAAGGATTGTGCAGTATTACCCTTTAGCGATAATGCGGTATGTGTAGGTTCTGCAGCAGGCCAATCAAACTCGGTTAATAAAGCATTAACGCCAACAGGATCATTACAGACCAAAATCATATCACAGCCAGCATCTAACGCCGCCTTAGCACGGCCAAGGTAATTACCAGCAAAACTGGCGCCCTTCATGCCTAAGTCGTCAGAAAAAATCACCCCATCAAAACCTAATTGCTGACGTAAGATAGTTTGTAGCCAGTAAGATGAAAAGCCAGCGGGATTAGGATCAATATTTGAATAAACCACATGTGCTGGCATCACACCTTGTAGCTGCTGAGAACCTATCAAGAGCTTAAATGGCTGCATATCAAAAGCTTCCACTTGCTCTTTAGTCCTTGGATCAACTGGCATGGCAATATGTGAATCGGCAGCAACACTGCCATGACCAGGAAAATGTTTTCCTACCGCAGCCATACCAGCCTCATTCATGCCAATGATAAACTGCTGAGCTAATGCACTGACTTCATCAGGATTTGCACTAAAACTGCGCTTCCCAATCACTTCACTTATACCATTTACGTCTAAGACAGGCGCAAAACTTAAATCAATATCACACGCTAACAGCTCAACAGCCATTAAAAAGCCACACTCTTTCGCCCATTGTTTAGCTAATGTTAAATCGCCTTTAGCGGCAGGTAAAATATCACCCATGGCAGGAATTAAACTAAAACCTTCACGAAAACGTTGAACTCGGCCACCTTCATGATCGACCGCAATTAATAATTCAGGGCGAATACTGCGAACACTTTTAACCAATTCAATTAATTGACTTTTATTTTCACAGTTGCGACTAAACAATATAATACCACCCACTTGCGGATGCTGTAATTGCTCAGTTTCTGTTGCAGATACAGTTAAACCTGCAAGATCCATCATTAAATAGCTCAAATCTTTCCCTTATCTATATAGCTGACAATCATGCCAGGTTAATCCAGTCACATTATGCATCAAGTATAAGGCTGGCTAATGTGAGAATAATGCATCAAAAAATCTAATGAACTGTCATTGATTAATGTGTGGGATACTCTACCAAGAATAAGAGATAAACCGCCAACATTACTTTTGACGATTATACTCACTTATAACGAAAACAATAAACGACTCAGCAAGGGTTAAACAACATGATTAGCGTATTTGACATGTTCAAAATTGGTATCGGTCCTTCTAGCTCACATACAGTGGGTCCTATGAAGGCAGGTAAAATTTTTATACAGCATGTCGCTGATAATAATTTATTAGCGAATACCGATGAGTTACAAGCAGAATTATTTGGATCTTTAGGCCAAACAGGTAAAGGTCACGGCACAGGAAAAGCGGTCATTTTAGGCCTGATGGGTGAAGATCCAGAAACCGTAGATACCGATGGGATTGATGCCATTTTAGACATTGTGTCTACGACTCAAAAACTTACCTTAGCAGACGGACGTCAGGTGAAATTTACTCGCGAAGAAGGGGTAACCTACCACAGACGTAAAACCTTACCTGCACATGCTAATGCCATGACCTTATATGCATTGTCTAAAGGCGAATGCATATACCAGCGTACCTATTATTCAGTTGGCGGCGGGTTTATTCTTGATGAAGATGAAATCACTCAACGTAATGCGTCTCCAGCAACGCCAATAGAACAAGCACCTTACGACTTTAATAGTGCATTGCAATTGCTACAATTGTGCTGCGACAACGGCTTAAGTATTTCATCATTAATGATGGCCAATGAACTTAGCATTGCCAGTGAAGATGATATCAAGCAAGGTTTGTGGAAAATTTGGCAAACCATGAAAAACTGCGTTGAACGTGGTTATCACAAAGAAGGCATATTGCCAGGCGGTTTAAAATTACGCCGACGTGCGCCAGCACTCTACCGTCGCTTAAAAGCGGAAGGGCGAAATAACACTGACCCATTGACCGCTATGGACTGGGTCGATTTATTTGCTTTATCGGTTAACGAGCAAAATGCCGCAGGCGACCGCGTTGTTACAGCGCCAACAAACGGCGCAGCAGGGATTATCCCATCAGTATTGTGTTACTACGATATGTTTGTGCAAGAAGTCGATATCGATGTGTGCAGCCGCTATCTGTTAACCGCTGCTGCCATTGGTATTTTGTACAAGAAAAATGCCTCGATTTCTGGCGCTGAAGTGGGTTGCCAAGGTGAAGTGGGCGTAGCCTGTTCAATGGCAGCCGGTGCGTTAACTGAAATCATGGGCGGAACCGTAGAACAGGTTGAGAACGCCGCTGAAATTGGCATGGAACATAACTTAGGTTTAACCTGCGATCCAGTTGGCGGCCTAGTCCAAGTACCTTGTATTGAACGTAATGCTATGGGTGCTGTAAAAGCGATTAATGCTTCACGCATGGCACTTCGCGGTGACGGTAATCACAAAGTGTCACTGGATAAAGTCATTAAAACGATGATGGAAACCGGTAAAGACATGCGCAGTAAATACAAAGAAACAGCAAAAGGCGGTCTTGCGGTGAATATCGTCGAGTGTTAATTCACGTATTCATTTAATCTGCTCAATTCGACATGCCTGTTAGCGAACCTAACAGGCATTTTTGTATGCCTTAAATGGCGAGTTAACCTGTTAATGATTCATTGTGAAATCAATTAACCGAACAACCTATTTTCCCTTGTACCAAAACCAGATAACAAGATAACCAGATAACAAGATGGTAGAAAATGCATACGAATATGCCCGAAGCAAGACAGACCTTTGCCCTTAGTGAGCTGGTGCGAGGTCAACATAAGCTTTGGTTCCCCAAAGTGGAACGGTCGAAAGGCTGTGTTTGAAGCTTCCCGATGTTTCTTTGGTAGAGTAAGAGACATACATTAACGTTTGATTTTCAGCATCGAATATTCTTCTGATTTTCATGGTTTTGAAAAATATACTTTTTGATTTTTTAAACACAACTTCACCAGATTTACTTTTATCTATTTGTGCAATCATATCGGTGGTGATTTCCCCTGTTTGTCTGCAAGAGATAGAGCTATCACTTGGATCTGAAAAACTGAGATTTTCTTCTATTGAGGCGATGTGACAAGTGACACCTGTTACGATGTCATCCTTTAAAATGTTTAATTTTATGTCTTGTGTCGTAAACATCCCAAGTGATACATCACCGACTTCATTGTCAGAACAAGCCGTAAGAAGTGCCGTTAACCCTAGCACTATTAGCATTTTTTTCATCGGTAACACCTTTTAATATTATGAGTTTATATCATCAAAATAGGTTGTTATAAAAAATTGAGATGTTCTGTCATTAAAGGTAAACCATTATGGCTATGCCTTTAATGACAAATAAGTCCACACTGACGCGCGGCCGCCGCAAGCCATAATAATAACTAACATTGTCATCATTTTGGTGATCACTATAATCATATTAATTGACCATATTGATGGCAGACAAAGCATGCTTGTTGATCATTCTACTATTAGCACAATGATCAACCTTTAGCATAACCATCAGCCTTCGCGAGCTAAGTGCAATGAATTTTAGTTAAATGCACTTTGAGCACAACGGGTTAAACCTGCTGTTACCGAACCGAAATGGTCACCCACCACCACTTTGGCATTGGGGTACACACTAGCAATTTTATTGTATATAGCTGGGCTTCGGGCCGTACCGCCTGTTACATATACAATATCAGGACTGGTTGGCATATCGCAATCTTGTTGCTCCGCTTTAGCGATAGCCGTTTGCATCGCTTGTTTCATTAATGCTTCAACTTTCGCTAAGGGATCATTAATGGCTTGCTCAAACTGTGCTGCTGTTAATGGGACTAACAGCCCCTTTTCAATAAAATCTAACGAACATAGAATGGTATCATTGTCTGACAAACTAATTTTCGCCGCTTCAGCTTGGCGTACCACTTGATAACTCATTTGATTCTTTTGTACTTTTTGTAAACGAACTAATAGTTCAGGCTGCTGCGCTTCTTTGATTAGCTGCTCAACTAACTTACGAGAAGGTAAACTAACAAAGTCACGTTGGGCACTAATATCATTGACGGCCACCGCGTTCCAAAAAGGTGTTCTTGGCATAGGTTTACCGTTAATCATTAACGTGTCTGCACCAAAGCTTGGCATCAATCCAGTCATCGCTAATGCGATATCTAAATCGTTACCACCAATCCGTTGACCTGAATGGCCAAAGCAGTCTGGGCTGCGGTCTTGTTGCTTAATGTAGGACGGCCCCATCTTTACCACTGAACAATCTGTCGTACCACCGCCAACATCGACCACTAACACGGTATTGTCATCGCTAAGGTTTGATTCAAAATCCATACCTGCTGCTAAAGGTTCAAATAAAAACCTCACATCAGTAAAGCCTGAACGAGTAGCCGCCAGGCGTAAAATGGTTTCAGCTTGTTGATTACTGTCTTGGCCACCTATGCCTTGAAAATTAACCGGCCGACCTATCACCGCATGGCTCGCTGCGCTAAGCGATTTTGCGTTTAACGCTTTATCGGCTAGTGTTTTAACATGTTGCATCATCAAGGTGACAATGTCTTCAAATAAGGCTATTTGTTCAACACGTAATCCGTTGGCACCTAAAAAAGACTTTGGAGAACGGACATAGAAACCTTCTTCAGGCATGTCTAAATAAGCATCTATCGCAGCTTGGCCAACAAATACGGCTTGTTCATTCGGCGACAGATCAAGCTCATGACGCATTTGTTTTGCACGCATTAACTGAGAACTGCGCAAATGAGAATACTCTGCTTTTAAGTGTTCTGGTAATCCTTGGTATACCGCCTCGGCAATAAGCTCGCGATCCATTGCGTACAACGTTGAAGGCATAAAATCCGAATGAGTTGATAATGGTAATAACGATACCGTATCATCAATCATTACCCCAATCGCACAGTTGGCACTGCCGTAATCAAATCCAACAAACATTGACTTACCTTCTGTCATCTAATCGAAAAAAGCGCTCAAAATAACACACTTATGACACTTGCTAAACCCTTTATCACTGTTTTATCTCCCGCTTGGGTAAAGCGAGTCCCCTATCTTAAAAGGCAACGCTGTATATGGCGTTTAAAATGATAAAAATCTAACTAACCTGAAATAGGGTAACTATTAATACTGTGCCCATAACAAAAAAGCCCAATCTTATGTAGATTAGGCTTTCGTTTTAGCAAAGGTATTCATTAGCCTTTGTTATTCATTTTTTCTTGTGCTTTACGCTGAGCTTCTTTTTGTTGGCGACGAGCATCAATAACTTGCTTTACATCGCTACCAATATGCGCTTCACCGCGTTGCTTGGCTAATTGGACTTGACGTTCACGTTCAATAAACCGCTGACGTTGTTCTTCAGGCACTTTATCAATGCAATGAGGACAGCTGACTCCTTGAACATAGGCTTCAGTTTGTTTTTCTGCTTCAGTAATTGGCATACGACAAGCATTACACTGATCGTATTGACCTTTTTCTAAGCTGTGATTTACCGCTACGCGGTTATCAAACACAAAGCATTCACCTTCCCATAAGCTTTGCTCTTGCTCGACTTCTTCAAGATATTTTAATATGCCGCCTTCAAGATGATATACCTCATCAAAGCCCTGCTCTTTCAAATATGCAGTAGATTTTTCACAGCGAATACCACCGGTACAAAACATCGCCACTTTTTTGTGTTTAGCCGGATCTAAATTTTGCTTCACATATTCAGGAAACTCACGGAAAGTCTCGGTTACTGGATTAACAGCATTTTTAAAAGTACCAATCTTCACTTCGTAATCATTACGGGTATCAACCAACACCACATCTGGATCTGAAATAAGTGCATTCCAGTCTTTAGGTTTCACATAGGTCCCGACGACTTTACGAGGATCAATACCTTCAATACCCATAGTCACAATTTCTTTTTTCAGCTTCACTTTGGTGCGATAAAACGGCATTTCAGCGTCAAAAGATAGCTTAGTCACGATATTATCTAAACCAGGTTGAGTGCCCAACCAGGCCAATAAAATATCAATCGCTGATGAGGTTCCTGCAACAGTGCCATTAATGCCTTCTTGAGCAAGCAACAAAGTGCCTTTAATTTCGTTTTGTTCCATGACACTCAGCAATGGCTGACGAACGGCCTCAAAATGCGGTAATGCCACGAATTTATATAACGCGCACACAGCGACTTGGGCTTGAGATGCAGCTGGTATAGATTTTTGAATAGATTCTTGTTTAGGCTCTTGTTTAGACGCTTGTTTAGGTTGTTGCATAAAAATGAGGTCTCCGCTGGCTGGAACTTAATTTCCAGTGCATATTACTGTGCATATAAATAAGGTCTGCACACTGTGCACAGACTCAAAAAAACGGCCGAAAGTATACCTAAATCACAGTCAAAAAAATACTAAAACCAGCAGATGTACTTTTTTACAATGTTGGTAGCGGTTAATTTTGGGTTTTCAGCCAAGAAACGTTACTCTATTAGCAAGACATCATTTTATAGACACCTAATGAATTCTGCCATTTTGTATACCTTTCGTCGTTGCCCTTATGCTATGCGAGCACGTATTAGTCTTCATTTGAGCCAACTGAATCCGTTAGTGCGTGAAATAGAGCTTAAAAATAAACCCGCAGAGCTGATCACCATTTCGGCCAAAGGCACAGTGCCGGTTTTAGAGTTTACTAACGGCCAAGTGATCAGTGAAAGTCTAGATATTATGCGCTTTGTATTAACTGAACACCCAGCGCCAGAAAACCATTACTTAACCACAGAAGAGTATCAAGTCCTGCAATACTGGTTAGATAAATCAATGACTGAATCGCTCATTAATGCCAATGATAATCAATTTAAACCATGGTTAGATAAATATAAGTATGCCGACAGGTTCCCTGAATACAGTCAACTTTGGTATCGACAACAGGCAGAGCTGTTTATTCAGTTGTTGGAAAGGCAGTTGCTGCAACACAACTATTTGTGTACCGACAGCCCAACACTAGCTGATTTTGCTATTTTTCCGTTTATTCGACAGTTTGCTAATGTTGAACCTTCGTGGTTTGACACCATGCCATACCCTAAAGTTAACGCTTGGTTAACCACATTAATCAATAGCCCGCTATTTAACGTGACCATGTGCAAATATCCATTGTGGTTACCACAAAAAACTTTGATTTACCTCAAACATTCAGTACGTAATGATGGACAAGTAATACCTTTGTGCAAAAATTAAAAAATTATGAATATTTAATGGTTTACGGGCTATTAATCGGATAATTTTTAACGTAAATTAAAGGTGTTAGCAGTGAATAGCCGTTTAAGAACATGGATTTCTATTATTTTTACTGCAGATTTTAATTTTAAGCTTACACTTAGATAAGTCATTGCTGGAACGCAAAGGAACATGACATGAATAATATGGATATTACGTTAGTATTAATGCTCATTGCATTACTGATTTTACATATTCACTTTTGCTATCGAGCCTATACCTCGAAAGCACATATCAAACATGGTCAACGTGTAGTGTGGTCTATGCTGAGTTTGTTAATGGGACCATTAGGCTATTATGTCTATCAAAACATGATCCCACTCGAGTTCTACGAATAGATTTGTTTTAGAGCTTTGCTTTGAAGTTCAGTGAATAAAGTCTGATTGTTTCTTAATATGTTATTGAACAAGAGCTTGTTAACCCTCTTCTCGTCGTCCCGCTAATGCTTTTAAGCCGAGATCTTGGTGTTTGTTTTGCTTTGTACTTATGGCCTGCGGCCACCAACGTCGTGGCCCATTGGTCATAACCCCAACCTTGCAATGCTTACAAATATCGCGCAAATTGCTGGCCACTTTTAAGCGGTTTAGTGGGAGCGAGCACTGCTGGGGTGCCAACATATAAAAAGCCAACAATTTGATCGTCTGCGGCTAATCCTAATGCGTTATTCACATTAGCATCAAAAGCAAAATCGCCTGTACGCCATACCGCACCTAGCCCAATCGCAAATGCCGCCTGCTGCATTGCCATCGTGGCGCAACCCGCTGCTATATGCTGTTCTAAAACGGGTACTTTATCATGCGTTTGTGTTTTGGCGACGACCGTAATCACCATAGGCGCACGATAAGGCATGTTAGCGACTTTAGTCAGAAAAGTATCATCTGCACCACTTTTTTTAGCCGCATCAACAAAAATATCTGCCAACTTAGCTAAGCCATCATCTACCGCAATAATAAATTCCCAAGGCGTTAATGCACCGTGGTCTGGTACTCTTGCTGCTGCATCAAGCAAAAAAGTGAGTTGTTCGGCATTGGGTGCTGGGGCAACTAGGCGAGGCGTCGATTGGCGAGTCAATAACAGTTGTTTGGCGTCCAAGATACAATCCTTTTGAGTAAATTATGCTGCCGATATTAGCAAAAATCCCACGTATTAGGTGGGATTTTTTAGGGTTGTTCTATGTAACCTAAACTCGAAATAACAAACGCCTCTCAAACAGCCCTTTTTTATACTGAGATCAGGTGATGTAAACAAGGTTACTTTAACAACCGGCGTCCTATAAAGTAATCAACGCTGGTGTAACGGCCGCCACCAATCACAAATAATGCCAATAACATAATTAGATACGTCATCGCGAATTCAATACCATTATTTAAAATAACAAAATTACCTGAACTGGTTAGCCATTCATAATTACCGTGCTCTTGTAAAATAGCTTTCGCCGCAGAAAGCTTTTCCGCTGAAGCTAACACTTGCTCATTCGCCAACCACGAACTTGGGTCGGCAATAGCCAACCAACCATTGGGTAAATGCACCGCAAAAACAGCAACTAGCATTGTGACCATCATTGGCAATGCCACGATTCGAGTGGCTAAACCGATCAACAGTAAAAAACCACCGAACAATTCAGTGCCTGCAGCTAACGCAGTCATGACTTCAGGCATAGGTAAACCGAGTCCCCAGTCGGGATTGCCGAACCATGCTGCGGTGTCTTCAAAATGTGACAATTTGTTGTATCCTGCCTGCATTAGCACTGGCGCAAGATAAAGCCTTAGCAGTAAGGCGGCTAAGCCTTCTGTATGTTTAATCACATTTAAAAACTGTTGATAAAATCCACTTAGTGTCTGCATAAATAATCCTAGCTGAAATCGTTGTTGTAATAATAGACCCGCTGAAGATTAAAATTATTTCAGCTTTGGAGACTAACGGATAAAAATAGATATTATTTGTCTAAGTGTAATTCAGTTAAATCTTCTACTAATTCAGCTAATTTTTTATCAAAGTGCTTACGTTGTTTTTGACTAAATGTTTGATTAAGCGTAATCAACATTGAGCCAAACTTACGGGTGTTTTCGGTAACATTATCGCGATAAACCTCTGATTTCAGTTCATCTGGCGAGATCATTAATAATTTCATTTGTTGGGTAAAATAATCAGTTTGCTGACGGCGTTTCAGTGCTTGTTCAAATTGACTTAGCCATTCATGGCGATACTCAAGCCACATGTCTAACGTGGCTAAACGCTGCGTATTAGCTTGATGAATAATGTTTTTTTGTTCATCTGTAGCATCGCCAGTCCATTCAGATAATTGCTCGGCGATTCTTTTATCTGAGTCTTTTATCAATTCAGCTTGATCTTTGCCGGCGTATTCTTCGATTAATTCTTGTTGTTCTTTTTTTAGCTGCGCCAGTATCTGATCAACTTGTCCATCAGATAAGCTCGCCATAATAGGTAACAGATCAGGCATAACAAAATCGAAAATTCGGGACCAATGTGCCTTCGCCATTGACACTTGGTTAAGCCATAGCTCTGGGGTCATTGTTTGTTGATTAGTCAATGTCGATAATAAAGACAGTTGATCACGATAACGCGGTAATTCTTGTTGGCGATGCCAGACTAAAAACGATTCAATAATAATATCAAATTTATCTTGCTGTTCTGAGGTTAACTCTACGTACTCTTCAACTTCCCACTCTATCGCCCAATCCAGAAAGAAATAGCTTACTTTGGTTGAGCAGCCGACAAAAAATAAGCTACTTAACAGTAGGATAATCAATTTTTTAGACACAGATAATTCCTTTATCAAAATTTATATCAAATCCAGTAATGATGTGATCAATCAGAGTCACTCAGATTTTTCAGTTTGAGACGCATTGTTGAAAGAATGGTTGTTCCCTTATGAAACAATGCAACAAAAAATAGAAAGTCTGAATGACTCCCGCAGGACGGGTTTCAGAACCTTCTATGCTGCTTAATATGATTTTGACGTAGAAAAACTATGTCTATAATCTTATTACTTGTCTAGTAGGCGCTGAATGACCAGATATTTATTAGAACTGGTATTACTTCACTTATACTTTATCAGAAGCTTATACTTTATCAGAAGCTTGTACTTTATCAGAGCATATTAGCAAGTGATTAATGTAAAATACTTTGTAAAGTATTGTAAGTATTGTGTAGATTTTTGCGGTTCTTTGGCTGCCATTAATAACGCCCACATTGCCGAGAATAACCAAAAACAATTTATTGCGGCGGGTAATGCCGCTTTGGCCGCAGACACATCGGTGAGGCTAGCAACCTGACAATATTGCATAATCACGTTATCGATTAATTGGTTAGCTTGCATCGTTGATAGTTGATGATTAGCCACGACGCTGGCTAAATCGAACAACGGATGGCTCGCCACAGCATATTCATAGTCTATACAAAGCAGTTGCTGAGGGGCACTGCCGCTAAGCAGTAAATTGTGTGGAGTTAAATCTCGATGACAAAAAGTCGGCAGCAACACACAGGCTTCTAACTGCGATAACCAATGTCGAACAAGCCCATTTAAGCGTAACAATTGCTGCCTCGCATCATGCCATTGTGGATCTGTTTGCGACCCCGTTAATGAATCTAATTGGTATGCATATTGTTGCCATTGCTCACTAACGGTAATGCTTTTCTCCGGCACCGGCAACACACTGAGTTTACAAAATAATGCACTAAGCAAAGGAACGGCATCCACAGCCGCAATGGATTGATTTGTCGATTGCCCAAGCGATAAGTGACTGCGCATTGAGGCAAATATCGACCAGTCTGTCTCTGGTTGATCAATAAACTCACTCAGATACACTTGCTTATCATCACTGACCCAAATCAATGCAGGTGCAATGTTAGCCACAATTGCAGCTTGCCAACATTCAACTTCAAGCGCTCTATCGCACCAATTACTGTGAGGCTGATTTACTCGTAAGACCTTATCGCCATCTTCACAAGATAACTTAATATTAACATTACTGATCCCTGTGTTAAGAAAAGACACCGCAGTACATTGCGTAGCAAGCTGCTGAAATAATGTGGTTGGCATGGCTTTGTTGATTATATTAAGCACATCGATAGGTAGAGATAACAACGGCTGGGACATCAAATATTTACTCTAATAAAATGATATTATGGTTGGTTATGCACCAACCACCTCTTGACTCGTATTGTGTTGCGCTATTATATGATGACGATATTTCTTTCGCCACATCATGTATCCGCCAACGGCCATTGCGACGTATAAAACAAACAAACCCGATGTCAGCATTAAGCCTTTTTGGAAGTAAAGGTAAATAGACACAAAATCAATGACGACCCAATAGAGCCAATTTTCCAGCACTTTTTTCGCTACTAGATAGGTTGTAACGATAGCAAAACAAGTGGTTGCCGCATCGATATAGGGAAACGCGGCCGACGTGTAATGAGCCATTAAATATCCCACCAGCATAGACACTAATGATGTCGCGCCGATAAGCCGAGCGTGAGTACTCCAAGACCAACTGGTAATATTAAGGTGATTGGTTTCTATGTTGTGCTGAGTACCATTATGCAGCTCAGAATTGTGCAAATTGCTTTGCTGAGAAGGTGGCACGTGCAACCACAGCCAATAACCATATACCGCCATCCCCATATAATAAATATTAAGGACTGACTCCATCAATAACGATACATTCCAAAATAGTACAGTGTAAATGGCGGTACTAATAAATGCTGCCGACCAACACCAGATGTTAGTCCGCATAGCAAGAATTAAGTAAGCAAGCGCTAGCATAACGGCAACAGCCTCCCAAAACGTCATTAATGACGCTTCACTAAAGGCTTGTTGTAGCGTTATAAATAGATCATTCATTGTGGTTATTCGCTATGAGCTAGGTTGAGCTCACCACCGATAAATTTACACACAAAAACAGCTTTACCCCACTTTTGATGTGCGGCTTGCATTTCAACGGCTAGCATCGACATTACATCAGCATACTCGCCACAGACTTGGGTTGCCATCGCGTTAGTCACTCGTTGAATATTGTCATAACTATCCACTCTTCCGATAAACCATTGGATAGGATCGAGATAGTTTTCATTGAACGGATACATACTGATTTCTGCAGTTAACTTCATTTCTATTCCTTAATAAAAACCGCTGCAACAAAGGCTACAGCGATTTTGTGTCATTACATAAATTGAACTTCTAATGTCACACCAATTTGGCGCGGATCACCGTAACGAATATATTGTTTATCGACCCAATCTTGATCTGGTTCGTTGCCAAAGTAAAAGCCTCGCACACCATATTGTTCATCAAACAAATTGCGGCCCCATAAATATGCCGACCATGTTGGCGTTTCATAGCCTAAACGGGCGTTATAAATGGTATAGGCTTCTGACTGAGATTCATTGCTGTCAGAATAATAAAACTGGCTTTTACCACTGGCATTCACGTTTGCAAACCAACCAGAATCAGCAACATAAGTCATACCAGCACTGTAAGTAAATTTAGGTGAATGCGCTAAGTCGCGCCCAGATAAATCGACGGTAGAACCGTATTTGTCACTGTATTGATATTGGCCATATTCAGTTTCCAACCAACCGAAACTACCGTAGAACTCAATATTTTCTGTTAAATACCATTTTGCATCGAGTTCCGCGCCATAGTTACTTGAACTGCCAGCATTTTCGGTAAATAGAATAAAACGCTGCGGGCTATCTGGGTCTTGTAAAGAGGCGGCAACTTGTTGGTCTTGGCGGTCCATATAAAATAGCGCCAAGGTAGAATCCACTTCTCCATCAAACCAGCTCGATTTTAAGCCAACTTCATAGTTATACAAAATCTCAGTGTCGAACTGTTTCTTGTCAGACAATTCAGCAGGCAGTGTCATATTAAAACCACCCGCCTTATAACCGCGGGCGACACGAGCATAAGCATTGTGATTAGCATTAATGGCTTTTGACAACGCAATATGGCCGCCCCACATATCTTCTGATGGGGCAAAGTCATCTTTATTGCTGTCACTATAATCACTATCGCGGCGCTCGAAACGCAACCCAGTCGACAATAAGTAATCATCACCTAAATGGCTGTCTAATTGACCAAATATGGCATAGTTTGTCGCCTCATAATTTGACTGCAACACTTCATCTGGCCAGGTGTTGTATTCCGAGTATAAGTCGTTATCTTCTTTCAAATTCATCGCGTATACACCCAATAACCAGTCGGTACTACCGGCGAAGATGCGTCCTGCATCTTTGGATGATAAACGGAACTCTTGGGTAAAGGTTTTACGATCGCCCTTTTTGTCCCAGGTGTAATCATAAACACAAGGTTCAGTACCTGAGGCCGCTCCTGCGTCGTCATACACAGTGCATGCTTTACTCGCCCAATAATCCGAATTGGCCCAATCACCATCATATCCATTATGATGATCAGTTTGCGCAAATGATGTTAATGATGTGAAGTCAAATGCTTGCATACCCGTGTATATGAACTTAACCCCTGCTCCAGTCGTTTTTTGTGTATCAACACCGGGTTGGTCAGTTAAGGTATTACTGCGATTATTATCTAATGTCCACACATCGTAACCATTATCAAAATTGGCATGCAATAAGGTTAAATCAACTTGAAGATCGTCAGTAGCGTACCAACGGAACTTAGCCCTAGCCGTTAACTCATCACGTTCATTGGTATCATCACGGTTAAGATAAAGGTTGTCACGGTAACCATTTTGATTGTGCTGTTCTAGTGATACACGGTAGAGCAATTTACCTGAGTCATTGAGTGGACCAGAGCTAAAACCAGAAAGAGTACGAAGATTGTCATCACCTAAACTGACTTTTGCGCCATGTTCAAATGATTCGGTAGGGTCATTACTTTTTAAGTAAATTAATCCAGCTAGTGCATTAGCACCATATTGAGTACCTTGTGGACCGCGCAAGACTTCAACTTGCTGCATGTCGTACATACTCGACACCATGCCAAGGCCTGATAGGTCGATGTCGTCGACCACAAAGCCAACCGATGAGTTAGGTGCACCTTGATATTGTTCTTGTTCACCGACACCACGAATTTGGAAATATTTAGGACGAGAACTGCCACCAGACCAGTTAAAGTTGGCAATAGAATTGAGCACATCTTCAAAATGTTGCGCCCCTTCGTCTTCTAATTGTTGGGCATCAATAACCGTCACGCTTGACGGCATTTTATCAAGGCTGATATTACTAAAATCAGCATTAACAACAATCACTTCCATTTTTTCATATTCGGGAGTGACATTTTCAACATCGGCCGTTTTAGCCATAACCACAGGCGAGCTTAATGCCACCATTACCGCTAAGGCAATTGGTGTTTGGTGTAACCTAGTAGAGTTTTTCGTGAACATAGGACCTCAAATAGTGATTTTGAGATCCGGCAAGAGTAGCGAATAAGAGGTGCACATAAATAGTGTGGCCCATTCCTACGCCGGTATAAGCCGGATCAGGTTCTAAGGGTTCGTCATACAGACATCTCAGTTCAGGTTTTACTGAACACCCCTTGGCGATCACGATTATAAACTAACTTCACCATGAATACACGAGCAGCGATACAATTTGATAACGCAAAAATATAATTGATTAACTTTATATTAAATCTCAGTAATCATGTCTCTTCAAGTTCTCTGTAGCGTGGCTTAATTTGAGAAAGCTTCGCGCACATAAATCTCAAATCGAATAGCTTGTGTATTGGGCGCTACCGCACCCACTTGCAACTGCTGTTTACCATGTAATTTAACCGACTTCCAACTGCTTGCTTCATCCTCAACTGTAAATCCGCTAGCATCGTACCAAGTGAACTTATATTGTAGACGTAGGTCAGTGCTCGATTTGCTTTGAATTAGCGCAGATGCTTTGATTAAGTCAGCAACCATGACAGATGAAATATCCACAACATTGACATCACTGGCAAAAGAGCTGCTATCGACTCTAACCTGTCCGCTTGAGTCTACCGAAATACCTGCCGTGTTATGCGCACAGGCGCTAAGCAACAATGCTAATGCGAACACAAATATTGACGTTATTTTCATGCTATCTCCTTATTTGCTGTTAATGTAAAGCGTTGACTTAATCTATCAAAAAATGTGCTCTGGCAGTGGCTATCAATTGTTTACGGTTGGTTTGCCAACAGTTCATACTGACGTTAGCCACACGGCGGCCTTGGCGAGTAATTTTACATTCTGCAAAGGTATCTTGATGTAAACCTGCGCGTAAATAGTCAATTGAGAAATCAACAATTTTAGGCACTTTCTTGGCTTGCATAAATACCATTAATTGTACAATTGCCGACATTTCCATAAACCCAGCAATCACTCCGCCATGTATTGCAGGTAAAATCGGATTACCAATGTTGTCATCTTTAGCCGGCAGTCTAAATACCATTTCATCACCAAAACGGGCCACTGACATGCCAATAAATTGTGAGTAAGGTACTTTCTCAAGTAGGTAACTATAATCATTCAGTTCAATGGCACGTTTAACCACATCTTGAACATCTAAACCCTTTTGTGTCTCTATTTGGGTTGGCTCACTCATGATTTCGCCCCCGGTAAATTCCCCATTAACACTTGACGAAACTCTTCGCCGACCATTTCTGGACTAATTCGCATAAAAGAACCCACCGCGTGAGCGATAGGTTCATCAATACTGTCTTGATATGCTATCGCACGGGTAAAAGCAACGCTTGACGATAAACGATAGCATTCAGCAAAGGCATAAACCGACTTATGAGGCTCTGCGGGTTTCATGTAGTCGACACGTAAATCCAATGTTGGAGACAACTCTAACGATTGGTACTTCTTCAAAATGGCGCATACCACGGCTGTGCCACAAGCGGTATCTATCAAGGTTGTGATCACCCCACCATGAATGACTCCGGTGTCGGGGTAACCAATAATATCTTGACTGTAAGGTAACTCAATTAACACATGATGCTCACTGGCTTCTTGCACTGAAAGCCCTAAACGACGGCACTGAGCTAACTGGTTGACAAAACGGGTGGCGACTTCAGTTAATGGAAAAAAATCACTGTTAATTTTCATTATCCACGACTCAGCATTGGGCCTAATGGTTTACCCCCTAAAAGATGCATATGAATATGGTACACCTCTTGACCACCATGCTTATTGCAATTCATGATTAAGCGATAACCATCTTCAGCTATACCGGCTTCATCGGCAAGTTTGGCCGCTACTGTTATCATCCGCCCTAATGCTAATTCATCAGACGCTTTAACATCATTTGCTGTCGCGATTAAATGATTGGGAATAATCAGAATATGCGTAGGAACTTGCGGAGCAATATCCCGAAATGCGGTGACTAATTCATCTTGGTATAAAATATCCGCTGGAATTTCACGGCGGATAATTTTGCTAAATATGGTTTCTTCGGCCATTTGGATGCCCTCATTAGATAACTGCATTGATGCTATTGATAATACTATCAACTCTTTGAACTATCACTCCAGTAAAAACGCTTTTTATGGGTAATATTTTGCCTAAAATGGGATTCGTTTGCTTAAGTGAGTCAATTTTGGCAGCATTGGTTATTATAGCTCAATCGTTTTGATTGCGACTTGCCACTCATTCGGAATTCTTTATGCATTATCATATTCATGCGGTCGACCCAAAAGCTCATTTATTTGAAGTGACTTTTACGCTAAAAAACGCCAATCCATCTCAGATTTTTTCATTACCAGCATGGTTACCTGGCAGCTACATGATCCGAGATTTTGCCAAAAATATCATTGAAATTGATGCCAAAGAGAATCTACAATCGCTTGCAGTCACTCAATTAGATAAACAAACATGGCAATTGAATAACCAAGGCAGTGATATCACTCTGTGTTATCAAATTTATGCATGGGATTTGTCTGTTCGCACTGCACACCTTGATACTAATCATGGGTTTTTTAATGGCAGTAGCGTGTTTCTAGCGGCTAATGGTCTTGAGTCTCAACCACATACCGTCACCATTGCCAAACCTGCACTTGCAGAATTAGCTCATTGGACGCTAGCCACCAGCATGACTAGAGCATCAGGTGAACAATTTAGCTTTGGTGATTTTAGCGCTGAAAACTACGATGACTTAATTGACCATCCCGTTGAAATGGGTGAACTGGCCATCGAAACCTTTTTCGCTGCTGGTGTGCCACACGATATCGTACTCAGTGGCAAACACAGGGCAAATATGGCTCGATTAGCCAAAGATTTACAAGCGATTTGCGAATATCAAATTAATTTATTTGGCACTCCAGCACCCTTTAAGCGTTATGTATTCATGACCACCGTTTTGGACAATGGTTTTGGCGGTTTAGAACATAAAGCATCAACAGCGTTAATGTGCTCTCGCAACGACTTACCTTTGTCACTCGATGCGCCAGTAGATAAAGGTTATCGCACTTATTTATCACTGTGCAGCCATGAATATTTCCACTCATGGAACGTTAAACGGATTAAACCTGCTGAGTTTACGCCATTTGATTTATCACAAGAGTCTTATACTTCTCAATTGTGGGCGTACGAAGGTATCACGTCATATTACGATGATTTAATTACCTTTAAATCTCAGTGTATTGATGAGAAAGGTTACCTTACTTTACTCAGTCAAATTATGACTCGAGTATACCGAGGCGAAGGTCGCTTTAAACAAACCTTAAAGCAATCAAGTTTTAATGCTTGGACTAAGTTTTATAAGCAAGATGAAAATGCCGCTAATGCAATTGTCAGCTATTACACTAAAGGCGCACTATTTGCCTTGTATGTAGACTTAACTATCCGTATTGAAACCCAAGGTAAATACAGCCTTGATGATGTTATGCGTACACTTTGGCAACAATATGGTTTAACAGGTGTAGGTACTGAATCGTCAAGCCATCAACAGATTGTTGAAGCGCTATTAAATCGCCCTTGTGACGATATCTTTACTTATCTCGACAACACAGACGATTTGCCACTAAAAGAATTACTGGCTCAAGTGGGCGTGAATATGAGTTTACGGACCTGTGAAGGTGTAACTGATTTGGGTGGTGCTGGAGCTACAGGTTATAACATTGGTTTTGGCGCAAAAACAAAAGCGGAATCATTAGGGTTAAAAATTCTAACGGTTAGCCAACACAGTCCAGCACATCAAGCGGGATTAAGTGCGGGTGATTTATTGATTGCAGCAGACCACTTGCAAGTAACCAGTCAATTTGAACAGCAACTGCAAAGTCGACCCCTTGGCGAACAAATCACTTTGCATTGGTTTAGACGTGATGAATTGATGCAAGGAACATTAACGATCAGTGAAGCGGCTTTAGACACGATTTCGCTTAGCATCATTGATGCGACTAAAACACAATTGTGGCTTGGTTAAGACTAAGAAGCGATTATCAAGTTTGAAAATTGATTTACTGAGTACCATCAATATTAATCGAAAATTTGAATTAAAAAAGGATATCAATTTGATATCCTTTTTTATAAATCTTCTCTATTACTATACAAATGTACCAATATGACTAGCTCTGCTTAATCCGTTCTAATACTTGATTTTCAGTATGTGCTTCTAACCAGTATTTTTGTAATGTTGGATTTTTTACTCCTGATACAGGATCAAGTAAATTCCAAGCTCGTTTCCAAATACCGTCGGCAATCATATGTACGACCGCACTTTCAATAGCAGCTGCAATACATAAACTCACTGGTTCGTTTGAGGTATAACCCGCCTCAGACTCTAATAATTCTTGCGCATCAATAAATTTAAATACGCCAGCAGTAATTTCTTTTGAAATAACGGCCTTAGTGGTTGTCACACTGCTTAATAATCGACCTGTACGGATGTCGACCGCACGTAAATTAACCGTGATGCTATCGACACGGTATTGACCCGATACGCCGATTCCCAAATAACGAGCGCCTGCGCCACCGGTTTTAATATTGGTGTCGTAAGCCACTATGCCACCTTCCATTAAAATTTGGGCACTGTTTAATTGTGGCAACTTACTGGCATCACCATTGAGTCCTGCACGAACAATTTTTCGTTCTGTCAGTAAATTTTGTAACCCTTCACGCTCAACAGGCACAAACCAAGCAGAATCATTGAGCGCCTGAGCTAAGAAAGCCGTTCCAGACTGAGGTACTGCAGTTGAAAAGTTACTCGAAGGTATCGGCTTGTATTGACCCGTTTGATCACGAAAATCATACACTGCTGCCACCATACTTCCTTGGGGTGATGGCAAACTGACTAAATCATAATATGTCTCGCCCTTTGGCATTAAACTCGTGGTTGCTTCAATACCGTCGAATTCACTTTTTATCGATGAACACCCACTCAAAGATAGAATAAATAAGCTAAGCAGTAGTCTTTTCATGATTAGCCCCCTGTTGATGCGCCGACAATACCACCAACTTCGATGATGGTCGTCTCGCCGGTTAATAAGTCAGTAATGTGAACCAGTAACGATCCATCTTCATTGACCACATTTATCTCAAAGTCATCGGTTTTTAAATAACCTTCACCACCATTTGCCGCATCATTAAACAGTTGACTCATTAAGCGTGACTGTAATGAACTAGCAAGCCTGTCCAGCGCTGTAGGGGCTACATAAGAGGAACCACCTTGATGTTCATTTTGCGCTGACGCATTTGCCAATAAATAACTACCATTAAGGTAACTGCCCCCAAACGCAGGGTTAACTGGGGTATATACCAGTTGCGTCGCGACTAAGGGAAAACTAAATGATGTTATTGATAAGATTAGTAATAATTTTTTCATATGCATTCCCTGCTAAAACTCATCAGGAGCAAGATCGGGGTCTGAAAATGCCGCCCATTTTGCCTGTTGTTGATATTGCAACAGGGAAGCATTGACCCGCTTTGCTGCCATGTTCGCTTGTGCATCAATATTTCGCGATGCTGGGGATAAAAACGTCACAAAAACCGGCTTTCGATTATGCAACACTAAAATTTTACTACCACTTCTTGCTGTGGCTTGCTCTACAACAGTGAGCCCCGAATGGTTGCTCATGCCATTGATATCACGATAAGCGCTAACAAATTCTCGATAAAAACGGTGGCCAAATCTTGTCATGGCTCTATTTAAGATTAACCCATCAATTAAATCAGCTTCACGCTTAGGTTTTGCATCACTGACACTCACTACAGGTTCAGTTGAATGCAATAAATTCTCTTGAGCTTTGGAAGCGGAAGATTCTGGAATAACTTCATCTGTGGCGGGGGCAATATTAGCTTTAGTAAACTCTGGAACATTAACGTCAACATCTTTACGATCATCAGCCATAGCATCACTTAATAAAACGGCTTGACTAGCAATCAAGCAAATGAGTATCACTGATGGATATTTCACACTCTCACCTCATGCATATGAGTTTGTGCCCAAGCAATGGCTTGACCACGACTAGACACACCAATTTTTCGAAACGCACGATAGAGATGCGTTTTAATGGTAGATTCACTGACAAATAGTTGATTAGCTATATCGAGATTTGTGCTACCAGACAACAACGTTTGTAATACCTCACGTTCACGAATGGTCAGTTGTTCACTGTCATCGTCATGCTCATCGTTTAATATTGAACGTTGCAAGCCTTGCGGCATAACACTTCGACCTTTGAGTATTTCATTCAAACCTTGGCTTATTTCCGCTAAATTAGCATCAGAATAAAATACACCTATTGTTGTTGAAGGATGAATTAAAAATTTAGTATCAAGCTGCTTAGGAAAATTTAAAAACACTGTGTGAATCGCGCAATATTCGCGTTCAATGAGGCGTTGTAATTGGTAAGTTTGTTGTAAATCAATAGTCGACAAGTCAAATACAACAACTGAAATAGGCTCACTTGCTAACATTTTTGCCATTCCATTGGGCTGAGCTTTAGTCAATTTGATTAAAAACTCTTGTGGCCAGCGGCAATCAAGTAAATCGATCAATAACTGTGACCGAGAAACAATCATCCAATTTACGACTTTAAACATCATTTACACTCCATGTGAAGATGAACTAGATGCTCTTTAAACAGAATTTGCATCAATGTGAAACAAGATTAGCAAGGCTTTTATCATTTAACAATTAGTCAAAAGGGTGCTTACACACCCTTTATTATACTTATGTACTACAAACCTTGAGTTATCGTCACTGTGTTACCATAACCCGTGCTGGTAGCGATCGCTGAATTATGCATATCCGCTTGAGTAACATGAACAGTATTGTTACCTAGCCCTTCAACGTATACATCTGCGAAGTTCATAGCATCTGTTTGACTAATAACAATTTCGTTAGTATCACCCCACCAAGATTCAGCATAGGCCTCGTTATGATGACCAGTCTGATCTATATCAATGATTGTTGAAACATCAGCCGCATCGGCATAGGCTTTGTTATGATGGCCATTCTGATCAACGGTAACAACGTTATCCGTACCCCATGAACCAGCACCGATCCCTTCACCATAAAAATTACTACCATTTGGTCGGCTATTAACTTCATTATGATGGCCAGTTTGATTCACTGTAACGGTACTGAATCCACCAGAGTCAGTTGATGCACCCGCATAGTTATGATGACCTGATTGGTTAATCGCAATCGTGTTGTCATAACTGAACTCCCCTTGGAACACTATTGCTTCGTTTGAGAAACCCGCTTGCGCAATCGTAGCGGTATCACCCATACCTTCTTGGTCAACAGTAGCATTGTTACCAGAACCTGAATTACCGTTACCATTCCCAAGAGTTAACGCACTTTGAGTCACTGTTGCAGTGTTGCCTTCATTTGACTGATTGACGATTGCAACATGATCAAAGTCCATTTGCATTACCGTTGCGGTTTGATTCAAACCGTATTGGTTAACTTGAGCTTCATGATTACCGCCACTTTGAGTCACATGTGCATCATGAGATTCACCATTTTGATATACATTTGCCATGTTAGACAAACCAACTTGTTCAACTAAACCAATGTTGTCATTACCTTCCTGCTCTAATATTGCAACGGTATCGTCACTGGTTGCTCCACCATAATTTTGAGTGTTTTGTAATATATCACCAATATTATTTGAACCAGTTTGAGTTAATGTGGCACTAGCAGCATCTGATGATTCCTGCTGAATATAAGCATTATTGTTAGAGTTTCCAGATTGATTAATGGTTGCATCAGCAAAATCTGACCAATGATTATAAATTTCGGCGGTATCTTCACTTCCGGTTTGATTAATCGAAGACTGTGCACCGTCACCGTCATTTTGAGTGACGGTTGCTATGTTTCCATTGCCATTTTGGTTAACAGTTGCTTGAGCATTCTCACCGTTAAAAAATTCCTGTACGACATTTGCTTGGTTATCATTACCAATAGATTCAACAGATGCATTAGCTGTGCTTGTTGCATTATGTTGATCAATCAAAGAGGTATTTCCATCCCCCTCTTGATAGGATATAGCTTTTGAATTTGACGTTTCAGCTTGTGAAATCGTTGAGAGATTACTATCTCCAATTTGGACAATAGTTGCGTCATTAGCAACACTATTATTTTGTTGAACAACCACTGCAGTATTTAGATCTCCTTCTTGACTAACATCGGCTTCGTTGTTACTTGCATACGCACTTACTGAAGTTAATAAAACAGCAGATATTAATAAAGCTAATTTAGAATATTTCATCTTTGTATTCCCTTCATTTTATTGAATAGATTAATTCCTTTGAGTTACGTTCACATTCTGTGTTGTCCCCCATTGAGTGACACCGACAGCATTTCCAAAACCGTATTGTTGGATCCGAATGGTATTATCATTACCAGTCTGATTAATGATAGCTAAGTTACTAATTCCAATTTGGCTAACGTCCATCAATAAATTGAAACCAACCTGACTTGCAATCACTTGGTTATTAAACCCTGATTGGTAAATATTGGCTTCAATATCACTTCCAGACTGGAGTACAGCAGCACCATTGAGAATGCCTTGTTGAGTGGAAGATATTTGATTGTTATTGCCTAATTGAATGGAATTGAAGCGATTATTGAATCCATTTTGATTTACGTTGATTGATAACTCATCACCATTTTGACTCACATTAGCTCTATTATTAATGCCAATATTGAGCTCATCTATGTCGCTTAGATCTTGTTGTCCTAAGCTAGAAAAAGATATTAGACATAATAAAAAAGCAAGAATTCCAGTTCTTACATTAAAGCGAAGTTTATGAGTACGCTTGTTAAAGATCATGCTCCCTGCCCCTTGGTTATTTCACGTCATAACATTCAATCGGCTTAATAACGTTTCTATTGATAGTGTCAATATTATGGCGCTGTCAAATGGTATTTGAATCATCCTCGAGTATTAAACCAACATAGACCTATAGGTTATATTAATTTCAGCCCCCTACTTTATTACTACACAAACATATAAGATGATGATTTATATTTATATTTTTAAATATGCAATTCTAACCTAGCTATAAATTAGTGAGACATTAATATGAGAATTATAGGAAGAGCCGATTCTCCCAAAGAACAAGAAATTAAATATATACAAATAATAAAAAAATTAGAGTTTCCCTTAAAGTATGTATTTTGAAAGAGTAAGATGATGAAAAAAATTCAAAAGTAGATATTACTAATTAGTTACTAATTAAAAAATATAAATTATTGATAATAAACAGAAAATATTTATAGTCTGTATATTTTAAGTAATATATATTTGAGAAAGCTCCCCATAATCAATTATTCAGCAAAGAAGCCACTAAAAATATAAACAACACGATTGAAATCACTTGCCAAAAACGTACTGGGTTGCGAGTTATAATGGGCACATAATCATTTACTGTATGATTCGCTTTGGCAGTGGTTAATTGATGAATAAGCTCACAGGTATCCGCTTGGCGTAAATTAGGTTCTACATTGAGTGCTTTTTTTAATGCTACGTCAATCCACTCTGGCACCATTGGGTTTAATTTATGTACACTAATATATTCTAAACGTTGATAATCCTGCCGCGTTCGGCATTTCTCGAGTTTGCCTTTAAAAGGCAATTGCCCAGCCAACATCTCAAAAGCAATCACTGCAAGCGAAAATAAATCGGCACGACCATCGGCCTTATAACCCAGTATAACTTCAGGGGCGGTGTAATCAGCCGTACCCAAAATACGATCTCGAGTTAACGGACTACTAATTTCTGCCACTCCTTTGATATAACAAGAACCAAAATCGATGATTTTAACTACCCCTTCTCGGGTGATAAAAATATTATCCGGTTTTAAATCTTGATGCAGCGTTTCGCGACGGTGAAATGCTCTTATCCCTAATTCGATTTGTTTTAGCAACAGTAACACCTCTTCTACTGGGGCCTTTTTATGTTGAGTTAACCATTCACCTAAGCTTATCCCCGATAAAAACTCGGTGACATAATACAAAGCGGACTTTATGTTATGTTGCTCTACAACCTTAACGACATGAGCACTGCTAATACGCTGCCCTACCCAGCTCTCTAACATAAAGCGCTCTATGTAAGCGGCATCATCTATGTAATTGACGGAAGGTGTTTTCATGCAAAAGACTTGGTTTTGCCCATTGACGACTCTATACACTTGGCTGCGTTGTGATTGATGAAGTATATGAGTTACCTGATATCCATCAAGCTTCATTCCAACGCTAAGTGGGGGGGGGAATGGTTGACGCGACAAGCTTTGGTACACATCATCGATAGCTTGTTTAGGTAATTGTCTGACACTTAATAACTGCGCACTGAGATTATCTTTACTGCCTAAATCGAACGCCTTTTTATTCAACGCTAAGCAGAATTGTTCACACAAATCATCGCTAAGCGTTGGATGTTGCTGACAAAGAGCCGTCAACTTTCGGTGTATTTCAAATTCAGTGAGTACGTCATGAACTCCATCCGTTGTCAGTAAATAGAGGTCGTCAACTTCAACTGACAAGCTTTTATAGTCCACATCTAATTTAACGTCCATCCCCAATGCACGAGTAAGATATTGGTTTGATGAGTTAATATTAGTACAGTGATCATGAGTTAATTGCAGTAATTCGCCTCGGCGAAAACGATAAATACGTGAGTCGCCCACATGCAACATGTGCACTGAACAAGACTTAAATACCAATGCACTAAAGGTACATACAAAGCCACGTCTGGCATCACGATAGTCTTGCCCCAATCCATACAACCAACGGTTTAATGCTGTTAATACTTTGGTACTCGATGTTTGCACACTCCAAGTTTCTGGGGTGGAATAATAATCCGCAAGAAAATTACTGACACTAATGGCAGACGCATGAGCCCCACCTTCAGCGGTACTGACACCATCACTGATAACACTAACAACACCTTTCGACGTAAGTGGTATCCCTGAAGGAATACGAATACCTATGGCATCTTCATTTTGCAGTTTACGTCCTTTTTCAGAAGCTTGGCCTACAACAAGCTGCAAAGTTGCAGCAAAAGGAAGCATGGCATCTACACTATCCATCGTTTGTTCTAATGACTCTGAAGCCATAAAACCTCTCACTCTAAGATTAAGCTGCTTTATCAATATAAAAACTCAAATTGCTTAAACATAAACAATTTGAGTTTTTATGGCACTATGTTGCTCTGGCTACTTTACTCGAGCACTAACTTACGCTGATTAAAGTGACTTCGCCTTGATCGTTTACTTCAGCAATATGACCTTTGGGTTCTTTCATAAAAAATAATGTCACAAAACCAAATACGGCACTTATCGCAATCACATAAAAGAAAATTTGAGTGGATACGATAGAATATACGGTTAAGAAAAACACTGCACCGACGTTACCATAAGCCCCTGTCATACCCGCTATTTGCCCTGTTAAGCGACGCTTAATCAGCGGCACAGCAGCAAACACAGCCCCTTCGCCACCTTGAACAAAAAATGAACATGCCATAACGACTGCGACAGCCAAAGGTAATGACCATGACGAGTCGATTTGTGCTACCGACAAATAACCAATCGCTAACCCTGCAGTTAATATTAACAGGGTGGTTTTACGACCAAACTTATCACTTAACCAGCCACCGCCAGGACGAGACATTAAATTCATAAAGGCATAGCTTGATGCCAACATACCCGCTTGTGCCATGCCAAGCTCGAACGTTTCTGCAAAAAAGAGTGGCAACATCGATACCACGGCAAGCTCAGAGCCAAATGTAGTGAAATACAGCACATTCAATACAGCAACTTGCTTAAACTGATAGCGTTCAAACTCAGGCACTTCCATTGAAAACAAGTGCTTGTTCACTTGGTACGTTTGGTAAAAATCGAACAAAAACACCACCACCAACCCAAGATAAATAAGGTAGGTTGCATCTTGAGTAAACATACTCACACCTGCTGGAGACAGTTTCCAACCTAACAGCGCTAGCGTGGCATACATTGGCACCTTCATAATGATCAGTAACACATAGTCACTTTTACTGGTCACTTCTAAGCCGCCGCCCTTTTTGGGCTTAAAGTAAGTCGAACCTTTTGGGGTATCGGTCACATTGAAGTAATAAACAAATGCAAACAACAAACTCATTAAGCCGGTAATGCCAATGGCATAACGCCATCCGTCTGGGCCACCAAAAGCAAGTGCAACGGCAGGTAAAGTAAAGGCTGCTGCAGCTGAACCAAAGTTACCCCATCCGCCATAAATGCCTTCTGCTGTACCTAACTCTTTTGCCGGAAACCATTCACTCACCATACGGATACCAACCACAAAACCAGCACCAATAAAGCCAATCAGAAATCGGGCTAAGGCTAACTGCTCAAAAGTGTCGGCTACCGCAAACATAAAACAAGGGATTGAACAGATACCCAATAAGGCAGAATAGGTGATCCTTGGACCATATTTGTCGGTTACCATACCAATGATAATCCGCGCCGGGATTGTTAATGCTACATTGAGGATCAACAAGGTCTTAATTTGTGATTTAGTCAGCCCTAAACTGTCGGCGATTACGCTAACAAGTGGCGCTGCGTTAAACCACACAACAAAGGTGATAAAAAACGCCATCCAACTTAAATGCATGATTTTCATCTTGCCGTGGAAACAGAAAATATTAAATTTTTCAGCACTCATATTGCACCCCTTTATGACTGAGCCAAGACAAACACATTGCCTTGTTCAGTTTTAATTTCGAATGGTTTAACCACTAAATCAACATTTTCAATACAACGTCCGCTATCCAAGCGGTAATGTTGTTTATAAAGCGGCGAAGCAACACAAAGCTCACCATCGATTTCACAAATAAGTCCTCGGGACAATAAACTCACACCACTGGCAGGATCTACATTATCAAGGGCAAATAAACCGTCATCCCCTAAATTGAAAATGGCAACCGCACGTCCTGCAACCCAAGCCGCTATTCCGGTGCCTTTTGGCATGCTTGCTTCGCTACACACATTGACCCAAATCATGCTAATTCCTCCACAGCGAGTTGTGCTGCATCGTCTGTAATATCGTTAATAGCTATCGTTCCTGCCCCTGCGTCTTTAATACTCGGGAAACGTTGCTCACGAATTCGTTGGTAAGCACTGGTATCTGCTTCTGGCGCATCACTTGGATTAACAAACTCATTAAAGCGCGCCAAAAAGGCCGGTTGTTCAAGGCTGGTTTTCCACTCACATTGGTATGTCGCGGCAATATGGTCCATCTGCTGCTCTAAGGTCGAGTTAATCCCCAATGCATCGTCAATAACGACTGATTTTAAATACGCTAGACCACCTTCTAATGAATCCATCCAAGTCGAGGTTCGTTGTAATTTGTCTGCAGTTTTGACATAGAACATCAAAATGCGATCGATATATTTATAGAGATCTTCAGTGGATAAATCAGTGGCAAACAAATCACCATGACGGGGGCGCATACCGCCATTGCCAGCAACATACAAGTTCCAACCTTTGTCGGTTGCGATAATGCCAATATCTTTGCTTTGTGCTTCAGCACATTCACGAGTACATCCAGACACAGCAAATTTTAATTTATGTGGACTGCGTAAGCCCTTGTAACGGTTTTCTAAATCAATCGCGAAACCAACGGCGTCTTGCACCCCGTAACGACACCAAGTGCTGCCAACACAGGATTTTACCGTGCGCAATGATTTACCGTAGGCATGGCCTGTTTCAAAACCAGCATCAATGAGTTTTTTCCAAATTTCGGGTAGCTGCGATAACGTTGCGCCAAACATATCAATACGTTGGCCACCGGTTATTTTAGTATAGAGGTCATATTCTTGGGCAATTTGGCCCATGGCTATCAGCTTAGTTGGGGTAATTTCACCACCAGCGACTCGCGGCACAATAGAGTAAGTGCCGTCTTTTTGGATGTTGCCTAAGTAAGCATCATTGGTGTCTTGCAATTGCACATGACTGCTATCTTGATTCAACACATATTGGTTTTGTAAGCTAGCAAATATTGATGCGGCGGCAGGTTTACAAATATCACAGCCATATGTATGACCACTAGCTGAAGGTTTTCCATGCTGAGTGATTAAGGTATTAAAATCATTAATGCCTTCGACTTGACATAAGTGATACAAGGCTTGTCGGTCATGATCAAAATGGGCGCAAATTCCGGCATTAAAATCGAGTCCTGCAGCTTGTAAGGTTTGATCAATAATTTTTTGAACTAACGGCGCACAACCACCACAACCCGATGCCGCACGAGTACATGCTTTAATCTCGGCGATTTTATGGTTGCCAGCGGTCACGGCCCCAACAATGTCGCCCTTGGTTACTTGATGACAAGAACACACTATAGAAGTGTCTTTTAAATCGGCTTCGTTTTCTGCACCGGCTAGCAATAACTCAACTGCAGAACCTTCAATCTCGTCTTGAGACAAATAGCTATCAAGCAAGC
The DNA here is from genome assembly GCF_040309945.1 of Shewanella sp. AC34-MNA-CIBAN-0136. Lineage (NCBI taxonomy): Bacteria > Pseudomonadati > Pseudomonadota > Gammaproteobacteria > Alteromonadales > Shewanellaceae > Shewanella > Shewanella sp. AC34-MNA-CIBAN-0136. The sequence continues at coordinate 247,349 of NZ_JBEOPJ010000005.1, forward strand.
GGCTGTAATCGCTGTTATCACCAATCAGCACTGCACCTTTTAAAAATTTACCGGTTTCGTCTAACCATAATTTTTTATAAATACCCGCTTGGTTATCAGATAACTCAACAAACTGTGCGTTATCAAAACCACGGCTAGCACCAATAGCGGCCACATCAACACCCAATAATTTAAGTTTGGTACTCATGTCTGCGCCGGTAAATGACTGCGACACGCTATTAGATGTTAATGAAGCAATATGCGAAGCGACCACTCGGGCCATTTGGTAACCAGGTGCCACTAAACCAAATATTTTTTGTTGCCATAACGCACACTCACCGATGGCATAAACATCGGGCGCTGAGGTTAAACAGTAATCGTCAATTTCAATGCCGCCACGTTCACCGATACAGATATTTGAAACTCGAGCTAATGAATCTTGTGGACGAATACCGGCAGAAAACACAATCATGTCAGTTTCAAGATAAGACTCATCATTAAAGGTCATTCGGTGCATTGCCGTTTCACCGTCAATAATCGCAGTGGTGGCTTTTGAAGTATGTACACTCACGCCGAGCTGTTCAATTTTACTGCACAGTAATTCACCCGCTTTATCATTTAGCTGAACGGGCATCAATTGTGGTGCAAACTCAACAACGTGGGTTTTTACCCCGAGCTGCATCATGGCATTGGCGGCTTCTAAACCTAATAGTCCACCACCAACAACCACCCCAACTTGACTGTTTTGAGCTGCGGCCTGAATCGATTCAAGATCTTCAATGGTGCGATACACTAAGCATTGAGCACGATCGTTACCTTGTATCGGTGGCACAAATGGAAATGATCCCGTTGCAAGCACTAAGCGGGTATAAGAATAATGATCACCTTGCGCGCTAGTCACCGTTTTGGCGGCAATATCAATTGCCGTAATAGGTGTGTTTAAGTGAAGCGTAATGCCCCAATCTTGATAATCTTGCGCGCTGGTTAACATCAGTGGATCGGCGCTACCGGTCTCGAAATATTTTGACAGCTGCACTCGGTCATAAGCTGGACGCGGCTCTTCACCAAACACGTGCACATCAAACGTTTTATTGAGACCTAAACTGCACACTTGCTCAATAAAATGATGACCAACCATGCCATTACCAACGACCACTAACTTGGGTTTTGAGACTGCCATATCCAACTCCTTCATGCCTTGGACCGTAAAAAGCAAAATGGCGCCAACTCCGCTTAAGGAGTTGGCGCCATTGCCTGTTGAGATCCAAATTTTTAAAATAAATTGTTGAGGTAAACGACCCAGTTAATTGCTGCCATTCACACTATCGTCAATCTGATACTTTATTCATTATATGTATTGTCTGCAGGCTCTATGCCAACTACAAAAAAGACTTAAACCATTGATTTATTAGCCTTAAAAAATCAACAGCCTTTACTAAACGCTCTACTGTTGTCCATCTTGGTCACAACCGCACCAAAGTGAGGCGCACCATCGTTGTTCACTGCGGTGTTTAGTGATTTTGACTTACCATGATGCTGAGTCACAATAGCAATAATTTGCGCTGACATTTGAGCTAATGACAAACCTTTTTGCATCGCTTGTTGTTGAATAATCTGGTGCGCTTTGGTTTCATCGAACCCTTGCTGCATAACGATAAGCTTGGCCTGACTAAGTAGTTTTATACTGCGGATTTCATCATCCAGTTTTTTAAATTCGGCGAGTGTTTTACTCGCAGCATTAAAACGTGCTTGGGCCAAACTAATGACACTGGTTAAACGATTAACACTTAACATCTCAGGAATAAAAGTGATGCGACCGCAATCAAGTAACTCGGTTAATGCTGTCTGCTGCCATGTTTTGGCATTGACAACTATCACCATTGGCTTACTGGTTAATATACGCTGAATAAGTCCTTGGATTTGAGCGTGTAATGTGTCGGTTAATATCAACAAGGTATCAAATGTTTGTTGATGTAATCGTTGCTCAATTTGGCTCACAGAAGTTAACACCGTGACATGTCCAAACGCTGCCAAACAAGCTTGGTACTTTACAACTTCACAATCGACCACTGGCACAGCTGAAAAACTCAGGTCACAAAAAATTAAACTGCGCATAACCACTCCTCGTTCAGCCATTTGGCTAATGGATTGTTTGTTGAACTGAAGCGGTTTGCCCAACATTGTTGACTCAAGTAAACAGCTTGCTCCGCTGCCATAATCTTCTGTGAATTTGATTTTTGTGAAATTGATTCTGGTGAAATTGATTCCTGTGGAATAATCGCTGTATTTAATTTGTGGTTAAGTAATAACAATACTGCAGCCAACGTTGCCGTCATACTGCTAAGCGCCTGCTCAATCATGGTGCGCGACATTAATGATGTCAGCGCATCAGCAGAAAAAGGCTCTTTTTCGCGCCATAACAGCGCAAGAATGTCGCTAGATAATTCAGCTTGACCCACTTTTGCACCAGAAAAGCCTTCTAATAACGTAGGGATAGATAAGCTCGATACCGCTATATTATCTGTCTGTCCGTTGACGACAGTTATCGTGGTAGCCACTCTTGGATTACACTCGGTTTCACCTTGTAAGCCTTTAAAAATAGCCACACTGCCGGCGTGATATTCGCTTTTCTCAAATAAAATTTCGCATATTCCTTGGTGTACCGCATCTAACCCAGGGTGAAAATAACTGCGAAGGCTTATTGGTGCATTAGTTGGGTTCATGCAACGCGCTGCGGTTTGAATCAAACTGCGTAGACCTAATTCTTGATGTAATTGACGACACTCATCTAACACTGGTGCTAAGTCACCCGCTCGAACATAAACAATATTATCTGACTGCAATGCCACTTTGGCCATTTGTGATGATGTACAACACGCAATATTAAGTGATGCTAAACATGATTCAACATGACGGCGATGAGGTAACGCTTGACTGTCACCGTGTAACATCACCCGAATACCTTGTTTCGCCAATAACTTAGCAACCAGTAAAAGCCAAGGTAACTGTTCGCGCTTGCCCGCATACACAGGCCAATCGATATCAACCTCAAGCGAATGCCAACCTTTATCGACAGTGCGACGTAAGCCCGCCACCATCCCTGCTATTTCTTCAGTCGTTTCACCGCGCACGCGCATGAGCATCATGGCACTGGCCATTTGCACACGCGATACTTTTCCTTTGGCAAAACCTTCAAGCAGCAAGCAAGCCTCATCAAACGTTAATGCACGTGAGCCTTTTTCGCCCTTACCTAATGCTTTTATCAGCAAACGAAAGTCAAACTCATCCACGGATGTCAGCGTTAACTCACCAATTTTAGGCATATAAAGCCTCACGCCCATATTCAAATGAGGTTTGTGTTGCAGCTACATCAATATCGGCAAGCAAAGCATTCAGCTGTTGACCAACAGACACCACTTCACCAATGATGATTAACGTCGGCCCAGAGTCTTTAATGGTTAACGCGGCATCGGCCATAGAAGCGACTGTGGCATAAGTAACAATTTGATTCGGTCTTCCACCATTGGTAACAAATGCTACCGGCAGATTAGCGGCACTTTGAGCATCGAGTAACCCAATTGAAATGCTTGCCGCTTGTTCTTTACCCATATAAAACACCAAGGTTGATTGCGCTGCTAATAATGCTTGCCACTGCGTAGGTGCATTTGCATTATCGGCATCGGTCATTTTGGTGCCGGTGATCAGCGTAACACTGCGAGCCATACCACGATACGTTAATGGAATTCCGGTACTTGATGCACAACCTAACGCCGCGGTAACACCAGCAATAAATTGCGAACGGATACCATTTTGTGCAAGGTAAAGCGCTTCTTCTGCACCTCTACCAAAAATATGCGGATCGCCGCCCTTTAATCGCACCACTTTTAATCCTTGCTGCGCTAATGTCAGCAATAATGCATTAATGTCGTCTTGCTTTTTACTCGGCTGACCACAGCGTTTACCCACAAAATGACGCTGACAAGTTGGCGTCACTAACGTCAAAATGTCACTACTCACCAGACTGTCGAACACCAACGCTTCAGCTTGTGCCACTATTCTAGCGGCCTTAAGTGTCATTAACTCTAATTGACCACAACCCGCACCAACAATAGCCACATCACCCGCGTGTAATTCATTCGCCGCATGTCCTAAAGTACTTATAGGTTGACGACCTTTTATCATTGCTTCTACGGTATTCATTAGGCTACGTCCTCTGCTACTGATGGTTGATCTTCAATGCCGGAATAAGATAAGGCGTCTTGCCAACTTTGCTTGGCACACTGCTTAACTTCACTATGACAACTGCCACATTGACGGCCGCAACCGAGTAATAACTGGGTGCTATCTAACGCCTGCTCAAAACTGATATTCGCTAAACCGTCACTCATCACTTGGTCGTTAAATTGTTGATTGATTTCGTCGTTAATGTTCGCTTCGATTACCCCTGTACAAGCGCAGATTAACGGACTATTTCCGGCTTTTATTTGCTGATGTAGCTGCTTAATTAACTGTTTATCGACAGGCTTACCAATGAAATCATTCATTTGATATAGGGCCACATTGACTTGAGTATGAGACAAGACTTTTAATGCTTTAAGTAATCCTTTATCCATATTGCATTGGATATATAAAGGCTGGCCATCTACCGTTAAAGTCCACTTAAGTGAATGCACAGTCGCTTGATACGCAAAGCCGTCGTCGGTATCCGTAAAACCGATGTGATGACACACTCCGTTCTCTAGTGTTTGTGCAACTTGCCAACATAGCCCGTGAGCAGAAGAGTCGTGTTGACCAAAAACCACCCCTTGCAGCGCCAGTTCAACAGAGCTTAATGTCACAGGTTGACACTTAAACCCTGGTTGTTTTGATATTGGGTCGACGCGAGCATCTAATGCCTGATTCACGCCTTTGGTCAGCGAAAACTGCGCAGACCAATGCATTGACATCAAAGCCATATTTGTCGGTATGTCATCATCGACAACAGCGCGAGCCATCGTGAATGAGGCATGGGGAAAAAGGTCGGGGTTAGCGGTCTCTGTGGAGTATTGTTCAATTTGATTTTGAATAGCTTCAATGCGGACCAAGCCACCTTCGGTTAAAGAGAATGCACTGAGTTGTGATGAATGCAGGTGAACGACAGGCTCAGGAATACTGGCTCGTAAGCTAGCAATATGTCCGGTGCGAGTCATGGTATGCCACTGTTCTCGGCTGCGGCCAGTGTTTAATAACAAGGTGTTACTCGGTAATGATTGTTGCGGAACACTAACAACCGCAGGCGCAACAAACTGAGCTTTACCCGTCGCGGTAGCAAACTCTCCCTGGCTAAAAACTCGCACGTTTTGTTGACCAATTTGTGTCGCCGAAGCAATAGGCCATTGTGTCGGTACTAGTGCATCATATTGCGCTTTGGATAAATCTGTTAGCCCAGTGAGATCAAACACCTTAGTCGGAAAAGCTTGTTTAACTCTAGCGGATAAAGCTGCAAACTCGCTAAATACACTGGTATTGTCATCAAAATTAAAACCATCAAAGCCCATTTTGTTCGCGACTTGGCTAACCGCCCACCAATCAGGTTTAGCTTGGCCTTTGGCTGTGATAAAGCCACGTTGACGCGTAATAGTGCGCTCACTATTAGTGACGGTACCGCACTTTTCTGACCAGCCTTGAGCTGGGAGTAATACATCAGCAAGTTTGGCGGTATCAGAATCAGGACTGATTTCAGACACCACCACAAAAGGACAATCGGCTAATGCTTGTGCTATTTTTTCACTGTTGGGCAAAGACACCACAGGATTGGTGCCCATAATCCAAATCGCTTTGATTTTACCTTCGGCAAGGGCATCAAACATCTCAACTGCTGCTAAACCTTTTTGATCTGCAACACTGTCAACTTGCCAAAAATCAGCTAATAACTGCTGCTCCGATTGTGAAAACCCCATATGACACGCTAACTGAGTGGCTAACCCACCGACCTCACGGCCGCCCATGGCATTGGGCTGCCCTGTTAACGAAAAGAATCCACAGCCAGCTTGACCGATGTGTCCTAACGCGAGGTGACAATTAATCATCGCATTGGTTGCATCGGTGCCAATGGTTGACTGATTAACCCCCTGACAAGATGCCGTAAGTACTTTTTTATTGTTGGCTACAAGTTGATAGAATTGCGTCAGCTGAGTGACAGAAACACCGACTTGTGTGGCAAGATCGGCTAAATTGACACTTAATTGTTGCGCCTGCAAAACCACGGTATCAAAGCCTTCTGTGTGTGCGGCAATATACGCATGGTCGACACGATTTTGATCGGCTAAATAACCGAGTAAGCCATGAAATAATGTTAAATCAACGCCCGGTTTAATGGCTAAATGTAAATCTGCTTGTTTTGCTGTGGCTGTTGATAACGGGTCGATTACCACTAAACGAGCATTATTGATTTTTTTTGCGGCTAAAATCCGTTGAAAAAGAACGGGATGAGTCCAAGCAGTATTGGCCCCTACAAGCACAATCACATCAGCTTGCTCTAGGTCGTCGTAACAACCAGGTACAACATCTTCACCAAAGGCGCGTTGCATCGCACTCACCGCTGACGACATGCATAACCGTGAATTAGTATCGACGTTGGCTGTCTTTAAAAAGCCTTTGGCAAACTTGTTGGCTACATAATAATCTTCAGTGAGTAATTGCCCTGATAGATAAAGCGCAACAGAGTCTGGACCGTGCTCAGCAATGGTTTGCGCAAATGTATCGGCAATCAAGGTGCTAGCACGGTCCCAATCAAGTGGCATACCAGATCGTAGTTTAGGGTAACGCAGTACATTCGGTTGGGCTAAACTGTCGAGTAAGCGTTCGCCTTTGGCACATAAATGACCGTAGTTAGCAGGATGCATGTTATCGCCGACTAATTCTAAATCTACAGCATCGATATCGGTCCAATCCGCTTTATTTGAAGACACGCTAATGCCGCATCCGACACCACAATAAGCACAACTAGATTGGATTGCTGACATACATCTACCTTTTCACATTAACGATTACATAATTGAAATACTGCGAAAGATGTGCCAAAAAAATAACTTACTGATTTACAATAGAAATAGAAAATACCTAGGTATTTTAAAACAACATTTGTGCAACAAAAGTGCGCAGCCTGCGCCCTTATGTTGCGCATCTACTTGAAAATAAAAGAATTTAAATACCTAAAAAGAGGTATGCCACTGCAAGTGAAAACGTTTTATATATGTGTTTCACTCAGCCTCATGATTTTCTAACTTGACGAATTAACGTTAAGTGATGAATTTCTTCAAAGCATGTTAAAGGTTGAGGAGAGACAATTAATACACGAGGGTGAGATATTTTATTAGACTGACTAAAATTCGCTGCATCATCTAATAAGAGCAAGTTTGTATACAAATTGATTCAATTGACTAGTGCACTTTATGCGGAAGATCGTAAAGAATGATGGGGATATTAAAACAAAATACCGACATTACGTCGGTATTTTTCAGCTACTAAAAGACTTTATTTAGCAACACGACCATCATCGTGGCATGTATCACATGTTGGCATTTCGCCTACTTTAGCTTCATGTGGTGCATGACAATCTGCGCACATTAAAATACCATCATGCGGCTTATGGTTATCATCCATTTCGGCAAGTGTACCATGGCAACTTTGACATTGTTCAAATTCATAAGCGCCATCTTTTGATGGTTCGCCATCAGCGTGACAGTTTTCACAGCCACCCATTTCAACGTGAAACTCTGCGAGGGTCTCATCAGCAGCAAATGATGCAGAAGACATCATCATTACCGCGAAACCAGCCGCAAACAATGCACTCAGTAGTTTATTGCTCACTATTCATTCCTCCAATTTTAGTGTGTGTCCGCATTCTTTTATCTGACACGGATCATCACACTGCAGCACGACACTTTGCTTAAGGGTTATTTAACAACTTTGTTTATAGACCGTTTATCAAAAAATTTATAAACAATCTCAAATTGACTGACAATATAAACGTAGTTAATCAATCCACTTTAAGCAAAATTAATTTAGATTAAACAATAATAGCAGCGATAATTAGATGAAGATGTGCGCTATATCATGTAACTCGATGGTTTTTAGTCAATAAATCAACTTAAGATCAGAAAGCAGCTAATAAAGCAAAGGCTAATGTTTGTGGGTTTGTAGCCAATAAAAAAGCCCCAATCTATATTGGGGCTACATTCTCGCAATAATATGTTACAAGCACTGTGTGTTGATATTAACTGCGCGACTTTTCTAAGCGGGCAAGTAAGCTAGAGGTATCCCAGCGATTACCTTTCATTGCTTGAACTTCTGAATAAAACTGATCAACTAATGCTGCCACCGGTAAATGGCTACCATTACGACGAGCTTCGTCTAATGCAATACCCAAATCTTTGCGCATCCAATCGATAGCAAACCCGAAATCATATTGACCTTGCCACATAGTTTGATAGCGATTTTCCATCTGCCAGCTTTGTGCCGCACCTTTGCTGATCACTTCAATCACTTTTAAGCCATCTAAGCCCGCACTCTTAGCAAAATGAAGTCCCTCAGCTAGACCTTGCACTACACCAGCAATACAAATTTGATTAACCATTTTAGTCAACTGCCCAGAACCAACTGGCCCTAACAGTTCAGCGCAGCGGCTGTATGCCGCAATAACAGGTTTAACGGTATCAAAATGAGTCTGTTCGCCACCCATCATCACGGTTAACGCACCATTTTCTGCTCCAGCTTGACCACCAGATACAGGCGCATCTAAAAAGGCAATCTGAAGTGGCTCTATGTGCGCAGCAATTTCACGCGCGACATCAGCAGAAGCCGTAGTATGGTCAACCAAAATAGCACCTGCATGCATACCATGAACAACACCTTGCTCACCTAGTACGACCTGACGTAAGTCATCATCATTACCCACACAGGTAAAAACAATGTCTTGGCCTTTGGCGGCATCTTTTGGTGTATCGGCCTTCTTACCACCATATTGTTCAACCCACTGAGCCGCTTTAGCCCCTGTACGGTTATACACAGTAACGTCATGACCCTGTTTAACCAAATGTCCCGCCATCGGGAACCCCATAACGCCTAAACCAATAAATGCTACCTTGGCCATGATTTCCCCTTATTTATTCAACTGAAGGTTTAACGTGAGCTTCCATTTCGGCACCGATACGCTTACGCATATCCATTAGTCTCAATGCACTATCACGTAAGCGAACATCATCGGCAGTAGCTGGTATCCACTCAGGAACCGATGTGGGATGACCTTCATCATCAACGGCTACCATGATAACGATACAGTGTGTCGTCAGATGACGTTCAGACTCTTTAGGATCGCCCGCCTTTACATCAATCGCAATATGCATAGACGTTGTACCGGTATAAATAACTTTACCAGTCACTTCAACAATATTACCCACATGGATAGGCTTAACAAATCGAATGCCGCCTGCATACACAGTAATACAATATTTACCGCTCCAGCCTGCTGCTGCTGCATAAGCGGCTAAATCGATCCATTTCATTACTGCACCGCCGTGAACCTTACCGCCAAAATTGACGTCTGCAGGTTCGGCCAAAAAACGTAATGTAAGTTGTCTATCTTTACCGGCCATAATAGATCCTATTAGATAAATGTCATTACTTATCAGTCTACGCTAAATCATCATTTAGCGGGAATTGATAAATACTAATGTGACAAAAAAACAAACCAAATAAATAAAAAAGGGAAGATTTTCATCTTCCCTTATTGGCATTAACTCGATTAAATTCTCTTAAACAGTAACGAACCGTTTGTGCCACCAAAACCAAATGAATTACATAAGGCATAGTCAAACTGATGACGACGTGAGGTATGAGCAACAAAATCTAAGTCGCAACCTTCGTCTGGGTTATCTAAGTTGATTGTTGGCGGTACGTGCTGATCACGCAGTGCAAGCAAAGTAATAATGGCTTCAACAGCGCCAGCTGCGCCCAACAAATGTCCAGTCATTGATTTAGTTGAACTTACAAGTACCTCGTAGGCATGTGGTCCAAACACCGATTTAACTGCTGCAGCTTCTGCTTTATCACCCGCATGAGTTGAGGTGCCATGTGCATTGATGTAACCCACAAGCTCTTTGTCAATTTGGGCATCATTAATGGCGTTAACCATTGCAGCTGCGGCACCAGCACCATCACTTGGAGGTGATGTCATGTGAAATGCATCGCCGCTCATACCAAAACCAACTAACTCACCGTAAATTTTAGCACCACGAGCTTTAGCTCGTTCATACTCTTCCATCACAATAACCCCGGCGCCATCGCCAATAACAAAGCCATCACGGTCTTTGTCCCAAGGGCGACTTGCTGCTGTTGGATTGTCATTACGAGTCGATAATGCTTTAGCAGCACTAAAACCTGCAACGCCTAATGGGCTAGTAACATCTTCTGCGCCACCAGCTACCATCACATCAGCATCACCGTAAGCAATGGTACGTGCTGCAAAACCAATATTGTGTACACCCGTTGTACAGGCTGTAGTCACAGCAAAATTAGGACCTGTCATGCCATACATAATCGACAAGTTTCCGGCTATCATATTGATAATGGTGCTTGGCACAAAAAATGGCGACACTTTACGTGGTCCACCATTTAATAATGCAGAATGGCCTTGTTCAATCAACCACATACCACCCATACCAGAACCAATAGCAGTACCTATTCGAGCTGGATTTTCTTGGCTCATATCTAAGCCTGAATCTTTTACTGCTTGAATACCCGCAGCCATGCCGTATTGGATAAATAAATCCATTTTACGAGCTTCTTTTTTGGTTAGGTATTGTTCGACGTCAAAATCTTTCACAGAGCCACTGAAACGAGTACCAAATTCACTAGCATCAAACTTAGTGATTGGAGCTATACCACTCTTACCAGCCAATAAGGCATTCCAAGTAGACTCGACATCATTACCCACAGGAGTCACAAGACCAAGACCTGTGATGACGACACGACGTTTAGACATGATATTCACCTTTAAATAAAATCTGCCACGATGCCATTATTGCGATTTAGCTAAAGAAGTATAAGGAGGGATGTTCTAATGCAATTAAATGGAACGAGCGTTTACAAATGCTTTAAACAAAAACAGGCGGCATAAATGCCGCCTGTTTTTGTGAATTCTTGATTACTGATTCTTAGAAACGTAATCGATCGCTGCTTGAACAGTAGTGATCTTTTCAGCTTCTTCGTCAGGGATCTCGGTATCAAACTCTTCTTCTAGAGCCATAACCAATTCAACAGTGTCTAGAGAATCAGCGCCTAAATCGTCTACAAAAGAAGCAGCTGATTTAACGTCTTCTTCTTTAACGCCAAGTTGTTCGATGATGATTTTCTTTACACGTTCTTCGATGTTGCTCATTAGTTTTCTTTCCTATTCAAATTACGCACTTGCGTAAGATTGCGAGTAGTTTATTCGAATTAGATAACAATGCAAGCTTAGATTTTGTGGTCTAACCACAAAAATTAACATTGAATTGTCACTAACACTGACTCAAATGAAGGTAGTTACCTACCTATCGCCCTTAAACCATGTACATACCGCCATTCACATGCAATGTTTCGCCTGTGATGTAAGCGGCTGAATCCGAGGCCAAAAACAATACTGCATTGGCAATTTCTTGTGCTTGCCCTAATCGTTCCATCGGAACTTGCGACATAATAGCTTGTTGCTGCTCAACTGTCAGCTCATCTGTCATGTCTGTCTGAATAAATCCAGGTGCAATAGCATTCACTGTTATTTGACGAGATGCAACCTCTCTTGCAAGAGATTTTGTAAATCCGATCAAACCAGCTTTAGCAGCCGAGTAATTTACTTGGCCAGCGTTGCCCATTGTACCTACTACAGAACCGATACTGATAATACGTCCGAAACGTTTTTTCATCATAGATCGCATTACTGGTTTAGACAATTTAAATAATGAAGTCAAATTAGTGTCAATAATATCTTGCCACTCATCATCTTTCATCCGCATTAATAAATTATCACGGGTAATACCCGCATTGTTGATAAGAATATCAACTTCACCTGCTTTTTCTTTGATCTGGCTATATAAATCAGCAACAGATTGAGAGTCAGTGACATTTAACACCATCCCAAAGCCTTTGTCACCTAGGTATGCTTGAATCGCCGCTGCACCTTTTTCACTGGTTGCCGTACCGATAACCATCGCGCCAGCTTGTACCAATGATTCAGCAATCGCACGCCCAATACCGCGACTAGCGCCTGTCACTAAAGCAACTTTACCGTCTAAATTAATGCTAAAGCTCATATCAACTCCTTTATTCGACTAATGCTGCAAATGAAGCAACATCATTGACCGCTTGAGCGGATATCGATTTATTAATTCTTTTTGTTAAACCGGTTAATACTTTACCCGGTCCACACTCTATTAATTTTGTAACACCTTGTGTCGCCATAAATTCAACAGACTCGCTCCAACGCACTGGGCAATATAACTGACGCACTAATGCATCTTTAATTGCCTGTGAATCTGTCGGCATGGCCACATCAACATTGTTGACGACATTAATGGTAGGCTCTGAGAATGTCACTTCAATTAACGCTTTAGCGAGTTCATCAGCGGCTGGCTTCATTAGTGCACAATGTGACGGTACACTCACAGGTAATGCTACTGTCATTTTTGCCCCTGCAGCTTTACATGCAGCTGCAGCGCGTTCAACAGCCGCTTTCTCACCGGCTATCACAACTTGACCTGGGCTGTTGTAGTTAACAGGGCTTACCACGCTACCTTCAGCAGACTCTGCGCATGCTTTAGCAATAGCAGCATCATCAAGACCAATAATGGCAAACATGGCACCTGAGCCCGCTGGCACAGCTTGTTGCATTAACTTTCCGCGTAGTTCAACTAATTTAACTGCATCAATAAATTCAATCACACCTGCGCAAACTAAAGCAGAATACTCTCCAAGGCTGTGACCTGCTAATAAAGAAGGCATGGGCTTGTTAGATGCTTGATATGCACGCCAAATAGCTACGCTTGCCGTAAGCAATGCAGGCTGGGTTTTATCTGTTTCATTCAAGGCCTCAGCTGGACCATTGGCAACAAGATCCCATAAATCATAACCTAACGCTTCACTCGCTTCAGCAAAGGTTTGTCCAATAATGACATGAGTTTGAGCCAATTCCGCTAACATTCCTACAGCCTGTGAACCTTGGCCAGGAAATACAAAAGCAACATTTTCCATAAACGCTTACCTGTATAAAAAATTAATTTGAAAATTAAAAACGAACTAAAGCACTGCCCCAAGCAAAACCACCGCCAAATGCTTCGAGTAGTAATAAATGTCCACGCTGAATTCGACCATCGCGTACCGCTTCATCTAATGCAATAGGCACTGAGGCCGCTGAAGTATTACCGTGTTTAGCCAATGTCAACACGACTTTATCAAGACTCATGTGCAACTTTTTAGCTGTGGCATTAATAATGCGGAAATTAGCCTGATGCGGCACTAGCCAATCAATTTCTGATTTATCGACATTATTAAGACGCAAAGTTTCGGTGACCACATTAGACAACTGCGTAACCGCAACTTTAAACACATCGTTGCCTTTCATCGTCATAAAACCAACGGCTTCAGAACTTTCATTAGCACGAGGAGGGAAAGAGCATTTTAATAAATCCCCTTGGCTGCCATCAGCATAGATATGCGTCGCAATGATACCTGGAGTATCACTAACACCAATAATCGCGGCGCCGGCACCATCGCCAAATAAAATGACGGTAGAGCGATCAGCAGGATCGCACATCCGTGACAATACGTCAGAACCTATAACCAGTACTTTTTTAGCAGAACCCGTTTTTACGAATTGATCCGCAACCGATAGTGCATAAATAAATCCAGAACACGCGGCAGCAATATCAAAGGCAGGGATATTTTTGACGCCTAATAAGGCTTGAATTTCGCATGCAGCTGCAGGAAATGCGTTTGATGCACTGGTGGTTCCACAAACAATCATATCAAGATCGCTTGCTTCGATCCCTGCCATTTCAAGCGCTTTTAGTGCCGCTTGATAACCCATTGTTGAAACCGATTCATCTGATGCAGCAATGCGCCGTTCAGAAATACCGGTTCGGTCAACAATCCATTGGTCACTGGTTTCAACCATTTTTTCGAGATCTTGATTGCTACGAACTTGCACAGGTAGATAGCTACCTGTTCCGAGAATTTTTGTGTGCATATATGAGATCAGCTATTGATGTCTAAAAGAATCGACTCCAAACGATCTTTAATCATTTCAGGAAGACGACGTTTTGCTTCTGTTGCTGCTAAATTTAATGCTTGTAAAAATGCAGCTTCATCCGCGTTACCATGACTCTTTACTACTATTCCGCGCAATCCTATCAGACTTGCACCGTTATAGTGGTCGGGGTTCATCTTACTGAGTACTGCTTGTATACGTGGAGCGATGAGTTTGGAGAGTAAACGAACAAAAAAACCGTCATTTAAGCCGCGTTTTAATTGATGTACTAACAGTTTTGCGATGCCTTCAGAAGTCTTTAAGGTGATATTACCGACAAAGCCATCACAAACAATGACATCCACATTACCAGTGTAAATTTCATCGCCTTCAACAAAGCCGATATAATTAACTTGTTCGGTGTGTTGTAAAATTTGTCCGGCCTGTTGAACCTGGTCGTTCCCCTTAATGGCTTCAATACCGACATTAAGCAAAGCGACTTTGGGACGGGATTTCTTATGGACAGCTTCACATAAGACAGACCCCATAATAGCAAACTGGAATAAGGTCTCGGAATCACAAGATACATTAGCCCCTAAATCCAGCAGATAAACGGGCTTGCCAGTCATTGCAGGTAAACAAGAAACCAGTGCGGGTCTATCAATACCCGGTAATGTTTTTAATAGCACCTTAGCCATCGCCATCAACGCACCAGTATTACCAGCGCTAACGCAGGCCTCGGCTTTTCCGTCACGTACCAGTTCAAGCGCTATTCTCATAGAACTGTTTTTACGCGAACGCAAAGCATGAATGGGCCTATCGCACATTGTCACGACTTCAGTAGTGTGGATTATTTCAATTCTGGATAAATCAGCTGAGTGAGCTTGGGGGAGGTATTTTTCTATTTCGGTTTTATTACCAACCAAAATAATATTTAAAGAGGTATGAAATTTCAGTGCCTGCATCGCTGCAGGCACTGTCACGTGGGGACCGTGATCGCCCCCCATCGCATCTAACGCAAGCGTCAGATTTGTCATCAGATAATCAACAAATTACTTGTTGATAACCTTTTTACCGCGGTAAAAACCATCAGCAGTCACGTTGTGACGTAGATGTAATTCACCGCTAGTTGCGTCTACTGATAATTGAGCAGTGCTCAATGAATCATGTGAACGACGCATGCCGCGCTTTGAACGTGATTTTTTATTCTGTTGTACAGCCATTGGACCTGTCTCCTACGATTACTTGCTCTTCAGTTTTTCTAACACTGCAAACGGATTTGGACGCTCCTCATGAGCGGGTTCGATCTCGCCTACAACTATATCTTTCGATCCAGACTTACAACTATTATCATCGTGCATCGGGATGATAGGCATAGCGACTATCAATTCATCTTCAATCAATTGATGCAGACGTACTTCACCAATCTCATTACACTCAATTGGATCATACGCATCCGGGAGCTCATCGATTTCTGCCTCAGTCTTACAAGGACTAAAACAAAAGTCGACCGTAACCTCAGTAGTAAATTGTGTCATGCAACGTTGACATAGCAGAGTGAGCTCCGTCACAGCCTTCCCGCGAAGGTAGACTATCCCCTGTAAATCGACGCCACATTCCAACGACACAACTACGTCGGAACAGTCGCCGGCACATAACTCGCTTAATCGCTTAAGTTGCTTACCTAAAATGGTACCTTCATATCGAAGGCCGCTAGAGGCAGCGCGTATAGGATCAATTGAAACCGGTATCTTTACTGTTTGCATAAGGCGCGCATATTATAGTTTGAAAACGCTGGAGTCAAAGAAAATTTCCGTAAAAATACGGTAACCTCACCTAACAAGGAACTTTAGGTACTCTTTAAATCCGGCATTGAATTTGAAAGTTGGTAAATTTTACCGAACCCAACCCCATCACACAAGCATTACTCGAGAAAAATGATCCATTTGCATAGATGAATACAGTAAACTGACTAATATTCTGTTATTAGCCAATAAATAATGAAACAAAACCAATGAAATTCAATCTTGTACTTGCGTCAACCTCACCTTTTCGTCAACAACTATTGCAAAAATTAATGCTGCCTTTTAGTTGTGTTAATCCAGATATTGATGAAACCCCAATAAAAGATGAGACAGCATTAGCATTGGTTAAGCGCTTAGCCGAGCAAAAAGCATTAGCAGGCGCGAACTTAATTGATCAAACATCTGTGCCGCAATTAATTATTGGTTCCGATCAAGTCGCGCTGATTAACGGTCAAATTATCGGTAAGCCTTATACTGTAGACAATGCGATAGCTCAATTAAGCTCAGCATCTGGTCAAGCAATTACTTTTTATACAGGTCTTGCTGTATTCAATAGTGCCAATCAACAAATGATATCTTGTGTTGAACCGTTTACGGTTCATTTTAAACACTTATCTGCTGCGCAAATTCGCTATTACGTCGATGCAGAGCAGCCACTATATTGCGCGGGGAGTTTTAAATGCGAAGGGTTAGGCATTGCCTTATTTAGCCGTTTAGAAGGTGACGACCCAAATAGCTTAATTGGACTACCATTAATTAAGCTGATTGATTTACTCTCACAACACGGTGTAGATGTTCTTAGTACAGCAGCAGAATGCTCAATCAACGAATATTAATATCGAATACTAATATCGAATATAAGGTCGATACCGAATCTAAAAAGGTGCATTGATGAAGGTAATGGTGTTTCCGCTTGATGTGGGAACGATAACAGGTGTAACACCGAGATAAGCTAAGCAACATATAAAGCGTATGCTATGCAGAATCGAACACTTATATTCGATGCTGCATTACACATCTGGCAATACATCACCCACAATAATTAAACATAGTCATGTATCGCCGATGGTTGGTCGACAATCGCGCGTGGATTTAACGTTTTTAATCTAGCTTCATTATGTGCGCCGTAACTCACACCAATACTCGCCATGCCAGCATTATTGGCCATGGTTAAATCATGAATAGAATCACCAATCATGACGGCTCTATCGGCAGCAACATCAAAATATCTCAATAATGAATGCAGCATCTCAGGATGTGGCTTGCTCTTAGCGTCATCAGCGCAACGCGTCGCATGAAAATACTGTCCTAAGCCTGTTAATGCTAATACCTTGTCTAGACCGTCTCGTCCTTTACCCGTCGCCACAGCTAATTGATAACCAGCCGCATGTAGATTAATAATGAGCGACTCTACCCCCTCAAATAGAGGTGTAGGCTGCTCATTGGCAAAATGATGACGTCGATAACAATCAATAATCTGTTGATGGTTTTGGTGACCAGCAAATAAAATCGGCATGATTTTAGGTAAAGATAAGCCTATGACATCTCTAATTTGTTGCTCAGAGGGTATAGGTAAAATTAATTCTTGTGCTACATCTTGCATACAAGACACTATTTTACCTACGGTATCCATTAGTGTGCCATCCCAATCGAAAATGACTAGTTCATAAGCTTTATCTTTAATGTTCAATATCATGCCCTACTTCATTTGCACATATCTGTGGGTGTTATACTCTTTTCAATTTATCAAGAGTGCTCAATAACACTGGGTCTAAAGGCGCTTTAACTTGCATGATTTCATCATTTTCTGGATGAGTGAATTTAAGTTCAGCCGCGTGTAAAAACAGACGGTCTAACCCTAAAGCACGCATGCTGTCGTCAAATTGTTGCTCGCTGTATTTATCATCACAAGCAATTGCATGGCCTGCATACTGACAATGTACTCGTATTTGATGGGTTCGCCCTGTAACAGGACTCGCCTTAACTAAAGTACACCCTTGGTAACGCTGCATGATCTTATAGCGGGTTTCTGACTCTTTACCCTCTTTGTTAACCCGAACGATTCTCTCGCCCGACTTTAAGGTAATTTTTAATAGCGGTGCTTTAACCACTTTATCACTTGCTTGCCATTCACCACGCACCAACGCTAAATAATCTTTTTGCATGGTTTTACTGCGCAATTGCTCATGTAAATGCTTTAGTGCACTTCGCTTCTTAGCCACAAGCAGCACACCCGAGGTATCTTTATCTAATCGATGCACTAGCTCTAAAAACTTTTGCTGTGGTCGCAGTGAGCGTAATCCTTCAATCACACCATAATCGACACCGCTGCCACCATGTACAGCAATACCAGCAGGCTTGTTTAACACGATAAGATGATTATCTTCATGGATAATACGATCTTCAAGCTGTGACACTCTGGATAAATTAGGAGATGGTGCCTTGCGATTGTCTTTTTCGGCAACACGAACAGGCGGTACTCTTACGATGTCACCAATTTGTAATTTGTATTCAGGCTTGATGCGTTTTTTATTTACCCGCACTTCCCCTTTGCGCACAATCCGATAGATCATGCTTTTAGGAACACCTTTTAATTTAGTTAGCAGAAAATTATCGATTCGTTGTTCAAAATGATCTTCGTCGATAGTCACGTATTCAACTTGGGGGGTAGTTTCAGTATTCATGATGCGCCATATAGTGGTAACCCCAATAGTGTACCTTATCTTGCAAATGATTGGCTATTGCCGCATCAGACTTGAAATAAATACATGAAAGAATATAGGCTTTTGATTGCTGAAAATAACGTTTGTTGCTATATTTGCCCACAGGTTGAGAGTAAACAGTGGATAAAGTGTTCACAACTTTGACCAAATGCGAAACACTAGCAGTTAAAAAAATGAACCTAATCGGTAGCAACTCATTGATTTGCAAATTGTATTAATTAAAAAACGACAAAAACCGTTTGTGCAATTAAACCGTAAGTTTTGAATAAAGATTTCAATTTAACTGTAGTAAATCGCCCCAAATTCGAACAACATTTTAGCTTGTTATCAAACAAACCGATTCGACTTGGGCATTAACGGATTAAAATACCATAATTTATGGGGTTGGTTGTTAGTCAACCAATTCCTTGTTTTTGTAAACATTAGAAAATAAGCCATAAATAGGATGCGACACGCAGTGACTGCGTTTTACAGTAATGAGCACCTAATTGCCTGGATCTAGCCGTGAGGTTATACCGATTAATTCAGGCCCGTAATGCAGAAAAAATCGTGTTGTTTGATGACCTCATTTAGAAGAATCACGTCATCATGAAACGTATGTTAATTAATGCAACTCAATCAGAAGAGTTGCGCGTAGCCCTAGTTGATGGGCAAGAACTGTATGATTTAGACATTGAAAGTCCAGGTCACGAACAGAAAAAATCAAATATCTATAAAGGTAAAATCACTCGAGTAGAACCGTCACTTGAAGCCGCATTCGTTGATTACGGTGCAGATCGTCATGGTTTTTTACCCCTCAAAGAAATTGGTCGCGAATACTTCCCTAAAGGTTATTCATTCCAAGGCCGCCCAAACATTAAAGAAGTGGTACAAGAAGGCCAAGAAGTCATCGTTCAAATCGATAAAGAAGAACGTGGCAACAAAGGCGCTGCACTAACTACCTTTATTAGTCTTGCTGGCTCTTATTTAGTATTAATGCCAAATAACCCTCGTGCTGGCGGTATTTCTCGTCGTATCGAAGGTGATGAACGTACCGAACTCAAAGAAGCAATGGCTGAGCTAGAAGTACCGAATGGTATGGGCTTGATTGTGCGAACTGCTGGTGTAGGCAAAGAATCAACAGAGCTAAAGTGGGACTTAAAAGTACTACAACATCATTGGGACGCTATTCAAGAAGCTGCTCAAAGTAAAGCCGCGCCATTCTTAATTCATCAAGAAAGCAACGTGATTGTTCGCGCTATTCGTGACTACTTACGTCGCGATGTGGGTGAGATCCTTATCGATCACCCACGTATTTTCGAAGAAGCTAAATTGCACATTGGTTTAGTTCGCCCCGATTTTGTAGAACGTGTAAAACTATATGATTCTGAAGTACCGTTGTTTACTCACTTTCAAATTGAGTCTCAAATCGAGTCAGCGTTCCAACGCGAAGTGCGTTTACCTTCAGGCGGATCAATTGTTATTGACCCGACAGAAGCATTAACGTCGATCGATATCAACTCAGCCCGTGCAACTAAAGGCGGCGATATTGAAGAAACAGCGCTAAACACTAACCTTGAAGCTGCGGATGAAATTGCTCGTCAATTACGTCTACGTGACTTAGGCGGTTTAGTGGTTATCGACTTTATCGATATGACACCTGTTCGTCATCAACGTGAAGTAGAAAACCGTTTACGTGATGCAGTACACCATGACCGTGCTCGTGTGCAATTAGGTCGTATTTCTCGCTTTGGTTTAATGGAAATGTCGCGTCAGCGTCTGCGTCCATCGTTAGAAGAATCAGCAGCTCACTTGTGTCCACGTTGTCATGGCCAAGGCACTATTCGCAGTACTGAATCATTAGCGCTATCGATTTTACGTTTAATGGAAGAAGAAGCCATTAAAGAGAACACTACACAAATCGAAGCGATTGTACCGGTTGATGTTGCTGCGTTCTTATTAAACGAGAAACGTAAAGCAATTCGTATTACCGAAGAACGTCACGAAGTTGAAGTTTACATCATCCCAGATGCACACATGCAAACACCAGATTACCGCGTTGTACGTCGTAAGAGTGATGATGAAGTCAGTGAATCTAGCTATAAGCGAGTAGAACAACCAGTCGCCAAATTGTATGAGCCTCGTAAGCTTGAGCGTGCAGCGTCTCCTGAGCCTGCATTAAAAGGCTTTACTGCTCCACAAAAAGCCGCTGAAGATACAGTACAAGCAATACCTGCAAATGTCGCTCCGGTGGCAACGTCTAATCAGCCAGGATTATTCACTCGAATGATCTCAGCAATTAGCGCCTTATTTTCAGGTAATGAAGCTGAGGCCAAAGATACCAAAGCAGCTGAACCAACTAAAGAAACGGCTCAAACTAACACCCGTCGTAATACCCGTCGTAATGACACTCGTAACGACAGCACTAACCGTAATGACAAACGCAATGATAGTCGTCGTCAGCGAAATGACAGCGATAAATCAAAAGACAGCACAGAAGCTCGTCCTCAGAATAAGCGTAATGAACGTAATAGCAGAAATACGGTTCAAGATGACAACGCCAAAAACAAACCGAGAACAGAGAAAGTTGACAAGCCATTGCCTGTCAATGAAACCAAAGCAACAGAGGCTAAAGTAACAGAGTCTAAAGTTGCTACTGAAAAATCTCCAAAACAAGAAGCTGCTCGTGAGCGTCGCCAGCGTCGTAATTTACGTCGTAAAGTGCGAATTGAAAGCGAACAGAGTGAAACATTACCAACAACCGATGTTAATGATAATAAATCAACTGAGCAATCAGTTGAGGTAATGACATCAGAACCTAAAGCGGTAGAGTCAAAAGTAGCTGAAGAAAAAACATCAGAAACTAGAGCGCCACGCAGTCGTCGTCAACCTCGTAAAGAGAAGACTGAACAGGCGGTTGAAGCGCCAGCAGAAAATGGAACAGAGCAAACAACTGATCCAGTTACTGAAGTAGCAAATGTTACCAGTACTGCTGCTCCAGTTGAAACTGACGCTACTGCCGTGGTTGAAGTAAAAACAGAAACAACTCAAGCAGATGTTGATACTGTCACTGAAACGGTAGTTGCTAGCACTGACGTTGCAGCTGAAACTGATGAGTCAAGTTCAAGCGCTGACGATGCAACATCAGACAGCGAAGCTGAAGGGCGTGAAGGTCAACGTCGTAGCCGTCGTAGCCCGCGTCACTTGCGTGCAGCAGGTCAACGCCGTCGTCGTGATGATGAAACGGGCTCTACTCAACCAGCCGTTTTCACACCTAATGATGAGCTAGAAAAGCAATTAGACGCTGAACAAGCTAGAGCTCAAGCGAAGACTCCAGATATTGAAGGTGAAGCAATTGCTGAAGTCGTTAATACACCTGTTGAACCCGTTACTAAGCCAGTTGAAGCCGTAGAGACAGAAGCTAACAAAGCTGATGCTGTAGCGGTTAATGTTGAAACAACTGAAACGCCAGTAGAAATAAAGGTGGCTCCTCAAGCAGTAAAAGCACCTGAGGCCCCTGAACTTAAAGCTGAAGTAGAAGTTGCTAAAACAACGGTTGATGTTGAAGCTAAACAAGCACCGGTAGCGACAGTGACTGAAACAACATCTATTGAAACTGAAAAAACCGCAGCGTTAACTAGCAAGCAAGATAAATCGGTTGCGGCCAATTCCTCTGCGCCAATGGCTAAGCCTGCTGCAATTGTGCGTCAAGCTAAACCTGAAGTCGTAAAAGAAGTCGCGGCGACAATAGCAGAGACGGTTTCTACTGAAGCAGCGCCATCAACCAAAGCCCCTGTAAAGGTAAGTCGCTTTGGTTCTATGGTGTCATCTGACATGACTAAACCTACAGTCGATGTCCGTGAGCAGAAAGCAGTACCTCAAGGACGTACTTATGAAGCCCAAGCGACTGAAAGCAACACTCCCAAAGTAGCAAAGAATAACAGTGCATCTGCTGATATGACTCGCCCTGGAGAGTAACGATAATAAGGGGCTAACTAGCCCCCATTATTTATAAAGCCATGCTTAGCATGGCTTTTTTATTGACAATATTAATAGAAAACTCAAAAAACAGCCTCATTGAATTGATATCATCACAGTTCAAAAATCAAGTGTTTTTTGTTGAAATAATCCCCCTTTTTATTAACTTACAAACAAAACCAGAGGTTAAATATTCGATCTCATTCGCCATAAACAAGTAGTAGTAAAGCCGATATTTTGTCAGGATTAACCGTGGCGTTAGCCTAATCCCAGAAGCAGTTGCCTTTGCGTTCGTCGCCCATGTTGAACCTATGGTAGGAATATACGCTGCCTTCATTATGGGTTTAATCACCGCATTAATTGGCGGGCGATCAGGTATGATTTCCGGCGCTACAGGTGCTATGGCAGTAGTCATGGTGTCATTAGTGATTGAACAAGGTATAGGGGCATTTACCGATCTGGCTTTTTGCTGTGTTTGTTGGTGTTATCGTATCTGCTTTGGTGTTTGCATGGCAACACGCAAAACACATCAACATTGACATAAGTGAAGACACAAATGGCTGGAAAATATATCGCTTAAATGGGCCATTATTCTTTGGCTCAGAGGTTAATTTCCTTGAAGTATTTGATGCTGAAAACGATAACCAAGATGTGATTATTGATTTTCAAAATTCACGAGTGGCAGATCATTCAGCGTTAGAGGCTATCGATACCTTAGCTAAACGTTATGTGGTTGCGGGGAAACGTCTGCCTTTACGTTACTTAAGCCAAGATTGTAAAGCCCTACTCCTAAAGCACTTGATTTGGTTTAAATTTACCTTATTGAAGATCTGCACAACAAAGTGGCCGACGATAAATTAGACTAAACGGACATAATACCAATGCCAATAATTATCTGGTCATTCAGCCGGAGCTACTCAGGCTTTCCATTTCTTTGTTGCATTGTTTTACAAGGGAACAAGCATTCTTTCAACAATGCGCCTCA
The DNA here is from genome assembly GCF_040309945.1 of Shewanella sp. AC34-MNA-CIBAN-0136. Taxonomy (NCBI): domain Bacteria; kingdom Pseudomonadati; phylum Pseudomonadota; class Gammaproteobacteria; order Alteromonadales; family Shewanellaceae; genus Shewanella; species Shewanella sp. AC34-MNA-CIBAN-0136. The sequence continues at coordinate 271,058 of NZ_JBEOPJ010000005.1, forward strand.
AACTGGAAAACCTGAGAGGCTCTGATTGAGCACATAATTAATGGAATTGATATAAAAAAAGGGGTGATTGAATATTCAATCACCCCTTTTTTTATTATGCTTAGCCCTAATACAAGAGCAAAAAATTTAGTTTACACTTTACGCTTATCTGCAAACTTACTCATGACTTTATCAAATTTAGGCTTAACCACTAATTGGCAATAAGGTTGTTCACCATGCTTTGCAAAGTAGTCATCATGATAATTTTCAGCAGGATAAAATGTGTCAAACGCACTGATTTCGGTCACTATCGGCCTAGGCCAAAGTTGTTGTTCAGTTAACGCATGAATAAATCGGTTTGCAGCATCTACTTGTTCACTATTATGGGCAAAAATAGCTGAACGATACTGTGGCCCTTTATCATTACCCTGTTGATTAAGTGTGGTCGGATCGTGGCTTTCAAATAGTACGCTAAGTAAGGTGTCAAATTGAATAACCGCAGGGTCAAATTCAATATGAACCACTTCTGCATGAGCTGTTTTACCAGAACACACTGCGTCATAATTTGCATCTTTTGCTTCACCGCCACAATAACCTGATTTAACACTTAGCACGCCATTAAGTTGAGCAAAAATAGCCTCAACACACCAAAAGCACCCAGCGCCAAAAGTGGCCTTTTGGAAAGAAGCTACCGCCGAACTTGATTGCGCTAACTCATCACGGGATTTAAAAATCATCGATACTGAATTAACACAATGACGAACATTATTATCCGTTAAATGCTCGCCTTCAAACACATGACCTAAATGACCGCCACATTGTGCACAGGTGATTTCGGTTCGATGACCATCAGCATCAGGAGTATGTTCTACTGCGCCCTCGATTTCATCATCAAATGCAGGCCAGCCACAATGTGCATTAAATTTATGTTCACTGTTATAAAGAGGTGCATGGCACTTTTTACATAAATAAACGCCTTGCGCATCATGATCAACATATTCACCGCTGAAAGGCCGTTCTGTACCTTTTTGTTCAATTACATATTTTTCAAATTCGGTTAAATTATTCATTGTCGGCTCTCATTGAGTTGTTTGTCGCAAATATTAACAAAGGATACGTGAGATCCGCAGCATCAGTTCAACCAATACAACATGAAGACACGCAAAGAATTGCGACAAAGTGTGACTAAGGTTACCATTAGCAGTGGGTCAACACACTAATAAGAAAATATAATGAAACTAAATACAATTGATTACTTAGCACCAGATAGCGCTGAGCGCTTTGTTGAATCGCTTCAACAAACAGGTTTTGGGGTACTATCGAATCACCCTATTCAAAAGCAACTTGTCGAAGACATTTATAAAGAGTGGTACAACTTCTTCCAATCTGAACAAAAACATGACTTTTTGTTCAAGTCAGAAACACACGATGGATTTTTTCCTGCATCGATTTCTGAAACAGCCAAAGGTAACAATGTAAAAGATATCAAAGAATATTATCATGTGTATCCTTGGGGCCGTATTCCTGATTCACTTAGATCCAATATTCTTGCATATTATGAGCATGCCAACACCCTAGCGGCGGAATTACTCAGCTGGATTGAAAAATATACACCCGCAGATGTTGCGGCAAAATATACGATTCCATTACCAGACATGATTGCACAAAGCCAGCAAACCTTATTGCGGATTTTACATTATCCACCAATGAAAGGTGATGAAGAAATGGGCGCTATCCGCGCTGCAGCGCATGAGGACATTAACCTCATCACTATATTACCTGCAGCAAATGAACCTGGATTACAAGTGAAAACCAAAACCGGTGAATGGATTGACGTACCTAGCGATTTTGGCAGCATCATTATTAACATCGGTGACATGTTGCAAGAAGCATCGGGTGGCTATTTCCCTTCGACATCACATAGGGTAATCAACCCTGAAGGGGCAGACAAAACCAAATCACGGATTTCATTACCGCTGTTTTTGCATCCGAATCCAGAAGTCGTGTTATCAGAGCGTTATACCGCTGACAGCTATTTACAGGAAAGATTACGTGAATTAGGCGTTATTTAAGCATTAATGCTTCATTTAGCAATGATACTAAGCGCCTTCGGGCGCTTTTTTTATGCATTTAATCTGCTAACGAGGTAGAATATCACTTTTGTATTTATTGTATTTACTCTCCGGTTTATAAGGCAACATCATGGCAATTCAGTGGTATCCAGGACACATGCACAAAGCACGTAAAGAGATCGAGGAGGCAATGCCTCAAGTGGATCTCGTTATTGAAGTGCTCGATGCACGTATTCCATACAGCAGTGAAAATCCGATGGTGTCACAACTACGTGGTGATAAACCCTGCATTAAATTACTGAATAAATCTGATTTAGCCGATCCTAAGGTTACCGCCCAATGGATTGAATACCTAGAACGTGAACAAGGCGTTCAGGCATCAGCAATCACAAGTTTACAACCCAGTATGGTAAAAAGTATTCCTGATCTTTGCCGTAAACTGGTGCCACACCGTGACATTATGGAAAAAGACATCCGCACCATGATCATGGGTATTCCTAATGTTGGTAAATCTACAATTATTAATACCTTAGCGGGTCGCACTATAGCCAAAACAGGTAATGAACCTGCAGTCACAAGACGTCAGCAACGTATTAACTTACGTAACGGAATCGTACTATCGGATACTCCGGGTATTTTATGGCCAAAGGTGGACAATGAAGCCAGTAGCTATCGCCTTGCTGTCACTGGTGCAATTAAAGATACCGCTATGGAATACGAAGATGTGGCAATGTTTGCTGCTGGCTATTTCCTTAAAGCCTATCCCGACGAAATTTGCGAACGTTATAAGCTTCAATCGCTACCCGCCAGCGATATCGAATTACTCGAAGCTATCAGTCGTTCCCGCGGAGCACTTCGCCCTGGCGCACGAGTTGATTACCATAAAGTATCTGAACTCTTACTACATGAATACCGCTCAGGGAAAATCGGACTATTAAGCCTTGAAACTCCAGCGATGGCTGAAATAGAAAAAGAGGAAGTTGCACGTAAATTAGCTGAGAAAGAACTCATTAAACAGCAGAAAATAGAGCAAGAGAAACTTAAACGATCCGGTAAACGTTATAACGATTAAGCCGAACAAAGTCTAGGTCGTCAACATCAATGCCGGCCTAGCACTTATCATTCAGAGTGAACAGCCATGCTTAAGTAGCCTGAATTAAGTAACCATAATTAAGTAACCATAATTAAGTAACCATAATTAATTAACCTAGATAAGTAGCCTTAGTTAAATCTTCTTAGTTAATTGATTATATTTCAACGTTTAGCTAACTTAATCGCCAATGCCATTAAACTGGCTTCAAGTAAATCGATAACCATCTCAAATCCTCGCTCACCACCATAATATGGGTCAGGTACTTCTTCGACTAACGAATCACCATAGCTTAATATCAACTGTAATTTATATCGTAAATGGACAGGACACCTTTGTTTCAAATCAGCTAAATTGGCAAAGTCTGCCGCTAAAATCAAATCAAATCGTTCAAAATCAGCATCGATAACCTGCCGAGCTGTCATTCCTGAAAAATCAAGTCCGCGCTTGTTGCCAGCAATAATACTGCGACTATCCGGAGCATGCCCTTGATGATAAGCAATAGTCCCTGCAGAATCGATATCAAGTTGAAGCGAGTGACGTTTCATTTGTTGCCTAAACACTGCCTCTGCAGTCGGCGAACGGCAAATATTGCCCATACAGACAAACAACACCGAGCGAACATTTAAAAGATATTTATCATCGATCATTGATAACCGCCATTATCTCCAGTTTTATACCATCACTTAATTATGTTGCCAATGCCTTAACCGAAGTTAGGATCATTACCCATTGTAGTTCCAGACTTAGTTCTACATTTAGTTTTACCATTATTATTTAATAATACACCACGCAACATGTCAGCAAGTTTGAGCGTTATTGTGATGGCCTTTGGCGTAGAAAAGTAGCAAATCTTGGTGTCCCTTTTTGAGTTAAGCCTAAATATTGATAAGTAATTATCGAACCAACTAAAGGTGGATTTTCTCGTTGTTTATCGCTTAAACCACTGCCTATATTAAACACGATCCCTGCAGGTGTTTTTACGATTAACGCACCTAGCTTACCTCTATATTTACCTTTACCTTCTGTATGACCGATCACTACAGCTTCAGCGTCATATTTGGGTTTGAGCTTAACAATATACTCACTGCGGCCGACAGCATAATGCGCTTGCTGATAATGTAACATCAATCCTTCACCGCCAGCATTAACGACGGAATCAAGCAGTGTAAACAAAGCTTCCGTTGAAACCACTGGCCCCTGCTTAATGACCTGTAAATGTATGGAGGCCGTTTGTTCTACCAACATTTTCATTGCTAAATAGCGATCAATAAAGGGGCCGGAATGTCGTGGCAAATCAAACATCATAAACTTGACTTCCAGCCACTCTTTATCAGGTACTTGCTGACGTCGAACCAATGCAGAAATATCTTCGAAACGATTACGACCTAACCAAAGTTCACCGTCAATAGCAGTATTAGGAAAACCAAGGGTAAACGACGCAGGTAGAGTCACTTTTCGGCCACTGCGAGTCAGCATATTACTGCCATCCCAATAGCCTCGAACGCCATCGAGTTTCTCGCTGATTAAGTATTCAGTGACGTCGATATCTTGTTGATACTTTGTTGCTAACTGAATAGGAGGAATTGATAACACTTCACTCTTTATCGTAAAACAATGCAGTGAACTAATGACCAAAATTAAAATATAAGGTAGCTTACGCATATGCAATCCTTGCTAATAATAAAATCCATTTAGTGTCTTTTCGTTTTCGTTTTTGTTCAAAAGTTTATTTCAATGCCTCAAGTGTTTACTGTATTGGGCATCAAGTCACTTCCGAGCAATACCGCTCAAAACACTGTTATAACACCTGCCATTCGTGACGAAAGACTTACGCCTGTTTAAAATGATTATCTGTAATGTTAAGTGAGCCTAGTACAAACAGAAGAATTATCCATTCATTGGTCGGGCTTATTTTGATATAAATCGATGCATGATGAGGGCAGATATCAGCACAACGATAAATGTTTTTTCTGCTCTACAGCACATCATAAGACCGAAATAACCGCTGGATGCATATGAACAGAATGTTACAATCTACGGAATGAACATCAAAAAGATAATGAGCAAAATGAAACCAGAGAACAATCATGGTCTAAAACGCGTATTTCGAGCGACAGGATTTTCAATGCTAGGGCTAAAGTCAGCGTGGAAAAATGAAGCGGCATTCAGACAAGAAACCGTGCTTGCTTGCCTAATGCTACCTATTGCACTACTACTCAATATCAGTAGTACTGATCGTATTTTGCTTATCATGACGGTGTTAATTGTATTGATTGTAGAATTGTTGAACTCCGCTATTGAAGCGGTAGTTGATCGGATTGGTGATGAGATCCATCCACTCAGTGGTCAGGCAAAAGACATTGCTTCTGCAGCAGTCTTTATCAGTTTAGTATTATGTGCCATCACTTGGGGCATCGTTATTTGGCCATTACTGTTTTAATAACAGCCAAACGAATATCATTTAGTGTGCTTAGCGGTAGTCAAAATTGAAATGGCTTGTTCAATATAAGCAAGTCTTTCATTTTCAGCCCAATAAGCAGCATACACATGCCGATGGATACATTTTGCATCATCGACAACATACAGAGTCCCGTTATCTAAATAAGGCTGTATGAGTGCCTCAGGCAAAAATGCACATCCGCCGTTATTAAGTATAAAGTCCAACGCCATACGAGCAGAACTTGTATGTAATACCGGCAAAGGTAACATGGTAAAATCCTGAGCATGAGTGATATTAAAGGCAGTCCCCCAATCTACTTTTATATAAGGTAAAGTAGGTGTTTGAGTAAGCTTAACGCCTGCTTGTTTGCAGACTAAATACAATTTTACTTCAGCAAGCTTAACTAATATAACGCCATCAAGCTTTGGAGGATCAAACGTAATCGCAATATCTAAGGTTCGTTCAATAAGTTGACGAGTCATTACTGCTGCAGGTAACACATCCGTTCTTAAAGCCACTCCTTCCAAGCCTAAATGTAATGGCTGTAAAAAACCTTGTAAAAAAGCATCCCAAATATTATCGCCAGCCGACAACGCTAACTGAGCACTGTGCTGCTGATTTAAAATAATATCTTGTTTTGCTCTTTCCCAGGCGTTAAGCACGGCCTCAGCATGGCCGAGCATTCTTTCACCTGCCGGAGTTGGTTGAATGTTGTTACGTAAGCGTTCAAATAACTCTATACCCAGAATATTTTCTAATTGCTTTATCCTAAAACTGACAGCACTTCGAGTGAGGTATAGATTTTCAGCCGCTTTACCAAAGTGTCGAGTACGGGACACTTCTAAGAAGGTTTTTAATAAATCTGTATCCATAAAAATTCTTTACCATTAAGGACAAAATATTTTGATTTAAAAAATGATAATACTAGCCAATACTCCAGTTGCAAATCTTTATATCTCATAATCTAGAAGGTATTAGCCATGTCTCAGCAATCATTTATCAATGCAAAACAAGGTATTGATGCTAACACCAATGGTCATAGCAACAGTTTTCAATCTACTAAACGCTTCTATGATGACGTGAATTTCCCAAAAGGATTTAAACGTTGTGGTGATTTTACCAATAAGGAAGCTGAGTTGCTTGAACAACACGGTCAAGCAATGAAAAATTTAGCCGATGGCTCGCAGTTACCTTGTCATGTTGACGAAGACCAATTTGTTAACGTTTTACAGGGTAAAAAACCTGCAACAACACCAATGGAGCTATTGTGGTCTAAATATTGTCGTCTAGCAAAAGGCAAACCATTTTATGCTGTTGTTGGGACAATTCACGCGCCAGCAAGCTCTAAAGTTGAAATTGAATTTGACGATGTAGAAGAAGATGCTTCTGACACCGATGAGTCAGAATAAACTATCTTTCAACGGCTAAAGTCGCCACATTAAACATGTAACATATTTGTTATATGAGTAGTAAAAGTAGAGTCAACATCCTGCTCTACTTTTCTTGTTCTGTCACATTTTTGTCACCCACCGCAGCTACGCCAATGCTCTGGCGCCTTTATCCGTGTTGACTTTTCGCTGGAATGGTTGTTTTTACACCGTTGAGTTCAAGCTATTAACGAAAACTTGATTTAGCGCAATAATTCTATACAAATACTTCACATTTAGTAGCAAGGTGCTAGTATATGCACTGAACAGTTTGTCGTTTTTATTTTAACTTAATGTTTATGGCTGCGCATTTTGATAATCCTTATTTGGGATATCAGCGCTGAATAGGTTAGGTATTAAATTCGACAAAAGCATCATATGAAGACGCATATCCTGTGATATAGAAAAAATAATAAATGCGGAGTTTCAATGATAAGATCTTTTATTTGTATAGTGTTGTTGATATTAGGTACTCGAACTGCTGCGGCAGAAACGGAACTATCAACTAACAACTCAACAGTTACCGATAAATATACCCTTGATATCGGTATGTTTTATGCTAATTCAGATTCAAACTTCATCGCTACAAACCCTAAAACAGGCGGAACATTCCCGGTAGACTTTGAAGATGAACTGCTACTTGCTGAAGAGCAATACTTACCCTACTTTGAATTCACATTCTCTTTTAACCAACGCCATAGTATTTATATTGATTGGAAGTCGTTGGATCGCAAAGCAGACACTGAAACGGTATCAGAAGATTTTATTCTTGAAGATATTGATGGAAAAGACTACCTGATTGAAACTGGCGCCAAACTGAATACCGAACTCAATATTGATATTCTGCGAATTGGCTATGGTTATGACATATGGCAAGGAACTCACTACGCTGTTGGAGTATCCGTTGGTATACATACCATGTTTATCGAAACCGCTTTTAAAGGCACTATCGGTATTTGCGTGCCAGACTCAACCTTAACCAGTTTATGCAACGATGCAGTAGCAACACCTGAAGTGATAGACGATACTCTAACGGCGCCTCTACCAGACATTGGCCTTTACGGCTCTTACGAATTTTATCCTGGTTGGACATTTGATGCTCACGCCCAATATTTTGCTATCAAATATGATGATGTAGATGGATCACTTATCGATATCCGTTTAGGTGTTGAAGCTAAGGTTTGCGATAATTGGTCATTAAAACTGGCTTACAACTATTATGATGTTGATGTCACTATCGAAAAAACACGTAATGTCGGTAATATTGAACAGCGTACTTTTGATTACAATATAAACTACAGCTTTACTGGCCCAATGTTTGCTGTCTCTTACGTTTTTTAATATGATTCAAGTCACTAAAAAAGCATCTTCGGATGCTTTTTTGTTATTTGTATCACTATAATATCATGGTACAAACTCTGCTATTATTGTTATATTTACTTCAATTGTAGATTTTTTAAAGTCTTTCCTTAGCCCGGATCATGAGGCACTTAATGTCGAACACTCTACTGCAAACCGCTGCAGCCAATTTGAAAAAAGCTGTTCCGTTAATGTTAAAATATAGAATACCCACAACACCAACAAACTACGCGCTTTGGTATGCTTACGTGGGTGAACAAAACCCGTTACTTAATCAAGAGTTAGATACTGCAGTAAAACAAAATCAAACCTGTTCACCAGTGACCAGCGAATTGTTATATCGTAAACATGTGGCTGATCCGGTCGAGCTAGATGTGCGCGACATGCGTAAGAACCTTGATGCTATGGTATGTGAGTTATCTCAGTCACTCAAAGATACTAATTTGGACACTGAGACATTTCAAAATCAAATTGATAAAGATTTTAAAAAATTAAGCGATCTTGAAAATCAAGGTTTTTCTCTCGAGCAAGTGATTGGTATTATTAGAAATATCGTTAAAGAATCTTCCAGCATCCGTTCTAGTACCGTGAGTTTTACCGAACAACTCCAAAAAGCTCAATCAGAGATTGATACTCTCAAAACTCGTTTAGCTGAATCTGAAAAAGACATGCTATTTGACGCCCTAACCAATGTGTTAAATCGCCGTGCATTTAACACTGACATTGAAGCGCAAATAAGTTCAGCCCCTGCGGGTACCTGCATGATTTTAATTGATATTGATCACTTTAAAACCTTCAACGATAATTTTGGTCATCAACTTGGTGATTTAGTCCTAAAAACCGTTGCGAAACGGATCCAAGAAGCCTGCCGTGACGGAATTAAATTGTACCGTTTTGGTGGTGAAGAGTTCGCCATTATTGTGCCAAGTAGTCAGTTTAGAGTTGCTAGACAATTAGCTGAAGGCATTCGCAGAGCGCTCGAAAAACTCAGTGTCAAAGACAGACGCAGTGACAAGGTTATTGATTCGATAACCGCATCTTTTGGTGTTGCTGAATGGAAACCTAAGCAAAATGTATCGCAATTAATTGAAGCAACCGATAAATTACTGTACGAAGCAAAACGCTTAGGTCGTAATAGAGTGATGCCAATCGCAAACTAATCATTCTGGTAATATCAATTGATTGATCGCCCGCTTTTGCCTGCTCATACTGAAAAGCTAACTGCGGGCAAAGTTGGGCTTAATATTTTCGACTACGAATTATTTCGGTAATTGCAGATAACTCGCGGCATGTTCAGCTGTTGCATTGGCTAAATGAGGCACATAACCTAAAAATGGTCCCTGCATCATCTGCTGTAAACTGTTGAGGTTATCGTCAATAAAAGCCATATCAGGGTCCACTTGATTAGCAACCCACCCCGCTATCGACAATCCGTCGGCCAACACAGCCTCTTGAGTTAATAACGCATGGTTTAAACAGCCTAGTTTCATGCCTACAACTAAAATAACCTCAACCTGAGATATCGCCTGTTGGCCTTGAACCAGCTGAATTTGTTGTAGCTTGGCGTGCAATAATTTAACAGTCTCAGATAAATACTCACCATTACCTAGTGGTAAACGCCAGCCACCAGCACCTTCTATCAAGGCAAAATCTGCATCTAACATCGCGGGATGGTAGATAGTATCAAGTACACGTTGAGCCGTTAATGTTTGATTAGTTTGTTTGGCGGCAATGTGCGGCGCTATAGCGGGTTCAAAACAAATAGGATTCACCACTTGATACGGTAAATCCATATTCGACTGAGCTATTAGCATTAAGGCATCACTGTTGCGTAAGCCCGCGTCGGTGGATATACATCCTGATGCTATCGGTTTAAAGCCACATTTATGGCCTTGAGCCTTGGATAATAATGCAGCCGAAACTAAGGTTTTACCGCTGTCGGTATCGGTTCCTGTCACAAAGTACAACATCGTTTCAACCTCGCTTGGCGCGGATATACGCAATTTGATAAGTTAATGGCAAGCCTTTATCGGTACGCATTGTTTCTGCAAGTACGATGCGTTGCTGCCATTGTTGCTTTGTGAGTGGCTGATGTTGTGTTGCATTGTTTTCGTCTTGTTGAGCAAACGACGCACCCACACCCTTTATTGAGTACAGCAAGCTGCGCAAATCATCAAAATACACGCTAATACTCTCAACATGGATATCAATGCTGTGCCAATCATCCACAGTCGTATGAGATGCACTCAATGCGGCATTAAGTGCCGATACGGAATAAAATGGGTTAACTCTAAAGCCTAATGTTTGTAATTCAGCCAAACTGCCATCAACAACTACACTAAGATGACACTCACCATTTTGTCGCAATACTCGATGAAACTCAGCAAATGCTTGTGGTAACGTTTGGCACCATTGCAAGGCTAAATTAGAATAGATACTGTCAATGGAAGCACTCTGTAATCCAAGCGCCTGTGCGTCGCTGCATATCGGTAAATAATCAGGGTGTTGTTTGGTTAATTGCTTAAGCATGCCATGAGCGATATCAACCGCAACGACCTGCTTAACATCAAAGGCATGAAAACTCGTACCAGGACCGGCACCCACATCAAGTAAGGTGCCAAATAGATGCGCATTGTCTAATAATTGCTTAGCGGTAATACGTTGTAATACATCATGTTGCTTGTAATGAGATGCGGCGATTGAAAATTTGCTTGCCACTAGATTATCTAACGTCATGAGAGTCTCATCGATACGATTTATTTAGCCACTGTTTGTGGCGCTAATGCACCTAGCTTTGCGTCAGTATCACTATATTGGTGAATAAGCTGAGTTAAAGTGCTCACAAGTGATTGAATATCAGCGGCTTTATGCTGTGCATTTAAAGTAATCCGCAAACGCGCCTGTCCTTTTGGCACCGTTGGTGAACGAATAGCTCCAACTAAAAAACCTCGTTGTTTTAACTGCTGCGCAATAGCGATAACCTGATGATTATCACCGATCATAATCGGTTGAATTGCGGTAGTAGAAGACATAATACTCAATTTATTTACTAATGCGAGTTGCCTAAACAATGTGATATTAGCCGTTAATTGTTCCAATAATTCTGGGTGAGTTTGTTGCCAATTAATTGCCGCTAATGCTAATTGAGCATTGGCTGGCGATAAAGCGGTTGAGTAAATATACTCACGACACGTCGCAACCAAGTAATCAATCACTTCTGTGGAGGCTAAAATAGCGGCGCCTTGGCAGCCTAGCGCCTTACCAAAGGTGACGACTTGAATATCGACATTATCGGCATTAACAAACGAGCTTGGTAATACCCCAAAACCATGGGCATCATCGACAATGAGCCAACAGCCATGTTGCTTACATAAATCCGATAGCTCAACAATGGGGGCTATGTCGCCGTCCATACTGAATACGCTCTCGGTAACCACTGCGGTATTGGGATTTCGTTCAATAATGCGTGCAGCGCTATTGATTTCGTTATGCAAAAATCGGCTAATTTTGCTGCCGCTGTCTTTTAAACCGTCAATGACAGAGGCATGCACCAATTTATCAGCAATGACCGTATCATCGGGGTTAAACAAGGTTTTCATTAACGCGCTATTGGCACTAAAGCCTGAACTAAACAGCATACAAGCTTGGTGACCGGTAATCTCACATAAACCTTGTTCCAGCGCCACATGGGCTTGGCTATAACCACTTACAAGCGGTGATGCCCCACTGCCCACACCATATACTGTTGCACCGTCGTAAAGTGCTTGTGCTAACGCTGGTTCATGGGCTAAACCCAAATAATCATTATGACTAAAATCAATCAATACTGACTGTTGCGACGTTGCTGTCACATGTCGCTGGCGTAAAAGACCTGCTGCGTTTAGTTCAGCAAGCTTTTCACTTATCCTTAAAGCTATTGGGTGTTTCCCAATCGCAGGCAGGCCTAATGACGTCATGCTTAATTACAGCGCTGCTGCGTCAAAAAACTGCTTGGTCGACTTATCTTGTATGGCGTTAGCTTTGGCTAATAATGCGTTATCTGTTTCGATGTGGGCTTGTGGGCCTTGTTCCGGGTGCAAACCTAAACGACGGAACAAATTCATATCATCGTTTTCTTCTGGGTTTGCTGTAGTTAATAGCTTACAACCGTAGAAAATAGAGTTAGCACCAGCAAAGAAACACATAGATTGCAGTTCATCACTCATGCTTTCTCGTCCTGCAGATAAACGCACCCGCGACTTAGGCATAATAATGCGGGCTACAGCAATGGTGCGCACAAATTCAAGCGGGTCAAGATCATCTATATTCTCAAACGGCGTACCGGCCACTTTGACTAACATGTTGATTGGCACCGAATCTGGATGTTGTTCTAAATTGGCCAATTGTTGCAATAAACCGGCGCGATCTGTGGCTTGTTCGCCCATACCCACAATGCCGCCAGAACAGACTTTCATCCCAGATGCACGTACGTTTGTTAGCGTATCTAAGCGACTTTGATAGGTGCGAGTGGTAATAACGTCGCCGTAATATTCTGGTGAGGTATCAAGGTTATGGTTGTAGTAATCCAAACCAGCATCGGCTAATTTCCCGGCCTGCTCAGATGACAACATGCCTAATGTCATACAGGTTTCCATGCCTAAGGCACGAACATCTTTTACCATTTGCGTTAAATATGGCATATCTTTGTCACGCGGGTTACGCCAGGCTGCCCCCATACAAAAACGCGATGCTCCAGCAGCTTTAGCACTTTTAGCCTCGGTTAATACTTTATCAATTTCAAGCAAACGTTCTTTTTCAAGGCCAGTGTCATAGCGTGCGCTTTGTGGACAATATTTACAGTCCTCAGGGCATGCACCGGTTTTAATCGACAATAGGCGGCTTATCTGCACTTCGTTAGGGTCAAACGTTTCACGATGAATACTGTGAGCCTTAAACAATAAATCATTCATAGGCAGCGCAAACAATGCTTCAATTTGTGCTTTTTGCCAATCGTGACGAACTTCAGCTAACGACATGGTTCATTCCTTTATTTTGATTTTATGTTGGCTAGGATACCCTGAGCCCGTAAACTGTCAACGCAACAACCACTTTGCGCTTTACTAGTGGTCAAATGATGAGCACCTATAATTATGGCACTTCCCGACACAAATACCACTATCGATTACGCTTTCGATGCACAACATATATGGCACCCTTATACCTCTATGACCCAGTCTCTGCCTGTATATGGAGTCATTTCCGCTCAAGGTTGCGAGTTGACTTTAGACGATGGCAAGGTACTTATAGATGGCACCAGTTCGTGGTGGTCTTGTGTCCATGGTTATAGTCATCCGACCATTTTAGCGGCTATGCAAAAGCAGTTATCACAACTGAGTCATGTGATGTTTGGTGGCATAACCCACCAGCCAGCCATTGAAACCTCAAAACGCTTAGTGCAGATGACGAGTGATAATTTAACTAAGGTTTTTTTAGCCGACTCGGGCTCAATTGCAGTAGAAGTTGCATTAAAAATGGCGCTGCAATATTGGCAAGGCCGAAATCAACCACAAAAGCAGCGGATTATGACCGTAAAAAGTGGTTATCATGGCGATACCTTTGCCGCAATGAGCGTATGTGATCCTGATGGTGGAATGCACACCATGTTCGGTAATAATGTCACTGAACAAGTCTTTATCCCTGCGCCAACGTCTAAGTTTAATGACCCCCTTAATCAAACAGATTCACTGGCTTTAGATGCTGCATTTGCTCAACATCACCAAGATATTGCAGCCGTAATTATTGAGCCCATCATGCAAGGCGCTGGCGGAATGCGTTTTTACTCACCAGCTTATTTAGTTAAACTGCGCCAACTTTGCGACCAATACGATGTGCTATTGATATTAGACGAAATCGCTACCGGATTTGGCCGCACCGGCACCCTCTTCGCTTATGAGCATGCTAATATTGAGGCCGATATTTTATGTGTAGGTAAAGCCTTAACCGGTGGATATATTAGCCTCGCAGCCACCTTATGCAGTGACGAAGTGGCCAATGGTATTAGTGATTCTCCCGCCGGTGTGTTTATGCATGGCCCTACTTTTATGGGGAATCCATTAGCATGTGCTGCAGCAACCGCTAGCTTAGACTTATTGCTTGCCGGCGATTGGCAACTACAGGTAAAAAACATTGAAGCGCATTTAATCCGCACCTTACCCGCAGCCATGGCGTCAAAAGAGGTTAAAGATGTACGAGTACTTGGCAGTGTCGGCGTAATCGAAATGCACTCGCCAGTGAATACCGCAGCCTTACAAAAAGCCTTTGTTGACTTAGGTGTGTGGGTAAGGCCATTTAGCCGCTATATCTACATAATGCCGCCTTATACTATTAGCGCTGCCCAGTTATCCGAACTAACCTCTGCCATGTTGTTAGTTGCCGATACCCTTGTTCCTACCGAAGAGAATCAAACGTTGATTAGTCATGGATAATCAACGCTAGGCTTTTCTCTGCATGGGCAGGTCTCAATTTTGGTCATTCTCAGTTTAGGTAGATCAAAGTTTAGCTTAATCTAATACCTCTTGAGCGTGGGCAATAATGGCATCTGAAACGTCTTTATAGACACCTTTAAGTAAAATCCAATGGTGCCAGTAAAGCGTTTCAGTGATGATATGGTCCTTACATATGTGCACTAACTCACCAGTGGCTAGTTCTGGTTTAATTTGCGTTTTTGGTACTAAACAATGGGCAGCACCATGTTTAGCCATAGTTACAAAAGCATCTGATGAACGCACAGCATGTAATGGATATTCACCTTGCATCAGACTAAAATGCTGTTGAATATAACGTGTGTGCATATTGTCTTTATGAGCAAACGCAATACCCGGTGCTTTTCTAAGGCTGTCAGCACTAATGCCGTTAGGGAAATAATGACGATTAAACTCAGGTAACGCCACTAGCAGATAGTCGACACAGCCTAATCGAGTTAATTGACAACCTTTAATCGGTGTAGATTGCACCGAAATTACGCCAAAAGCTTGGCCAGCCTTTAACCTATTAATCGTACGAGCTTTACCTTCAACATCATTCAAAAATGTATTGCGAAATCAGTACCAAATTGCAACACATATTACAGCAGCTAATAGTCGTAAAAAAATTATCGGCACCACATTTTCGGTCACCTTGCTTAACCCTCATGTGTATTTAGATACTGTGATGATATTAGGTAGCGTGGGCGGCACTTTTGATGGTAACGAAAAATGGGCATTTGCTATAGATACCATACTGGCGTCGGTTTTGCGGTTTTATACTATTGCACTTGGCGCCGCTAAACTTGCCCCTTGGTTAGGTGCGCCGAAAGTTCAACGCGTGATTGATGTCTTAGTCGGCACAATTATGCTTTTTATCGCCTATTCAGTATTTAATACTTTATTAATAATACCAACAAATTTATAGCGACAGACAACACATGAAAATCAAAAGATATTCATAAAAATAGTAAAGAATTAACTCTCCATCGGCACAAACCCAGCTTGCTGTTTTATGCGTATTAACCATTGATTAATCTTTGGGTAATGGGCTAACTCAAAGCCACCTTGATGAGCTACATGGGTATACGCAAACAAAGCAATGTCCGCTAAGGTAAGCTGCGAACCACACAGAAAGGGTTGCTTAGCAAGTTCAGTCTCCATAACCGCAAGCGCTTTATGGCCTTTAACGTGCAGTGAGTGATATTCAACTAAACGATCATCAGGCAACCCTAAATACAACTGAATAAAGCGTGCAACGGCAATATATGGCTCATGACTATATTGTTCAAAAAACATCCACTGGTACATTTTCGCTTTACTAAAGACATCAGTTGGGATCAACTCAGAGCCTGAGGGATCCCCACGAATTTAATAGCATGCTTGTGGATCCTTGATTAACGATTGTAGAGTCTTAATTCCTGCTCG